>CANIMM010000063.1 GCA_947468255.1 Chitinophagaceae bacterium
AGATAAATCGGGATGTAAAAATAGCAAAGGCAGTTAAACGAGGAATTGGTGATTAAAAGAATTAAATGACTGATTTTTTAGGAGACAGCGTACTTAAAAATTAAAATCGCTTAACAAGTAGACAGTTTCATCAAAAGGGTATTAACTTTGTGATTCGATGAAAAAGATCACCCTTATTATTTTATTCGCTGTCCAAATCTTGTTGTTTTCGCAGTTTACTGTTGATGCCCAGTGCTCATTATGTACAAAAACTGCACAACAAATGGGAGAAAAGCCTGCTCAAGGAATGAATAGCGGCATCTTGTACCTGATGATGATGCCTTTTGCGATTGTAGGTTTTATCGGCTTCCGCTGGTGGAAACAAAACAAAGCGGTAGAAGAGCAGTCCTAGCATTTTTTCAATAGGCTTGGGTAAATTGATACAAGTTGAAATCAGCCCCCGCTGCAGCTATCTTCTTTTTCAGGTCATTTTTATCTACCCCTGCCATTCTTTTTTGGCTAATTAAATAATAGGCTTTTTCTGCAAGCAGCCATGACCGCTTTTCATTCAATATAGGATGAGCAATTTGATTCAATATAGCATTGTATAATGCTTCGATTCCCTGTTTGGAAGCAGCCACCGTTTTTATAACGGGAATGGGTGTTTTTTTTGTATGAAAAGCAGGGGCCAGCATCGATGTAAGGTTGCTCACGAATAAATCCGCATCCGGCCGATCTGCCTTATTGACCACAAATATGTCGGCAATTTCCATTAACCCGGCTTTCATGGTTTGAATTTCATCGCCGGCTTCCGGAACAACTACCACAACAGTGATATCGGCCAAGCCTGCGATTTCAATTTCACTTTGTCCTATCCCTACTGTTTCGATTATGACATAGTCAACTGGAGCTGCCTTTAAAAGGTCAGTGATTTCAATAATTTTTGGATGCAAGCCTCCAAGAGACCCTCTGGTGGCTAACGAGCGAATAAACACATTCGGGTTATTGTACCAGTCGCTCATTCTGATTCTGTCGCCCAACAGTGCGCCTAGGTTAAAAGGGGACGAAGGATCAATACAAAGGACGCCCAATTTTTTACCCTCCTTCGTTAAAGTATCTATGAGTGCGTCTACAAGCGTGCTTTTGCCAGCACCGGGAGGTCCAGTAATTCCAATGACAGGTTGTTGGCTGGAAGGTAGTGATTGCAATAGCAGTTCATAACCAGGTACTTCATTTTCTACCAGTGAAATACTACGGGCCAACGCTTTTACATCGCCTTGCTGAATTTGATACAGGTATTGCTGCCACATACAACAAAATTGATAGTAATTAAATCAAATTCCAAAAAAGCGCCTGACTGATTTGACTAATTCATCAACGGGCTCAATAAAGGGGATAATAAGTTCGATTTGGAGGGAATGTTTTGCAAACGCAACTGTCAGTCAAACTCGTTTCAATTTTGAGCATTATCTTCGATAAAATTTTGCGTTAAAGAAAATGACCAACTTTGTACCGATATTTCCGCTGGCTGTTGTTGTATATCCTGGGGAGGAGTTAAACCTGCATATATTTGAACCTAGGTACAAGCAGCTAATTCTTGAAGCGAAGGAAAGCAAAAAAACTTTTGGGATACCCTCGGTTATTAAGGACCAAGTAAGTGAAATGGGAACCTTGATGGAATTACTTGAAATAAAGGAGGTATATGATAATGGGGAAATGGATATCAGAACCAGGGGTATTAAAGTCTTTCGGATATTAGAGTTGGTAAAATCGATACCTGACAAACTATATGGTGGAGCCATTGTAAACTATCCAGAAAATTATGCCAATGGCAACCGGCTTTTAATGAAAAAAGTAATTGAGAGTATACGAAGGTTGCATGCCATATTAAAAGTAAACAAATCATTTAAACATGCTGATGAAGAATTGTGGAGCTATGAAGTAGCCCATCATGCAGGGTTGTCATTGAATGAAGAATATGATTTATTGCAATTAATGCAAGAGTTGCAAAGGCAGGAATATTTAAGGCAACACTTGCTGAAAGTTTTACCAGTAGTAACCGAGATGGAAACACTAAAGGAAAGAATACAATTAAACGGACATTTTAAAAATTTGAGCGGATTTAATTTTTGATTTATTTTCCACAGCTGATTTCGCCCCATAGTATGGCAAAACCTTGATTGAATAAGAATTGAAACTACTAAAAATCTAAACCTGCATTTAAGGAAAACTATTAAAGGTAAATAGTTGAGACCTGAAGCGAAAACATTTAACTACCCATTAAATACCAGTATATGACCACTACGCTCTGCCTTGATTTTGGGAATACCCGATTAAAAGCGGCCCTGTTTGAAAATGATATTTTTAAAGTGGAATTGGAACTAGGTGACGACAGTAATGAAACAATCGAAAAATTACTTGAACAATACCAGCCTCAGAAATCGATTTTATCATCTGTAATCAATCACAACCCGGGAGTTGAAACCATTCTTTCTGAGCAAACTCGCTTTCACAAATTATCCCATCTTACGAAGGCTAATTTTACGACTCCAGTGGGCAAGCCCGAAACAATTGGTGCAGATCGATTGGCATTAGTAGCAGCAGCAGTTCATTATTTTCCCCGAAAGAATAATTTGGTAGTAGGATTGGGCAGTTGCATTACCTATAATTTCATTAATCAGGACCATGAATTCCTGGGAGGAAGCATTTCGCCGGGCATGGAGATGCGATTTAAATCGATGAATCAGCAGACTGCTTTGCTACCCTTGGTTCAAAAAGACTGGAATTTCCCTGTAATTGGCTATGATACCAAAACTAATTTACAAAGTGGGGTAATTGCCGGAATTACCTATGAAATAGGCGGATTTATTGACTTTTATGCCCAGAAATATGCCAACTTTAACGTGGTTTTAACCGGGGGGGATGCGGGCTATTTTGCCCGTCAACTTAAAAACAGGATATTTGCAGACTTAAATTTCTTATTCAAAGGACTGTATGCACTTAGCGAAACGAACAATTACTAAAATTTTATCCGTACTCATTGTAGCTGGTGGCTTGCAGCATGCGGCTTTTGCCCAGGAAAACTCTCCTTATTCCAGGTATGGTTTGGGTGATATTGTTCCTAAAACAAATATTGTATCTCGGGGAATGGGAGGCATTTCGGCTGGGTATTCAGATTATCAAAGCATCAACTTTATTAATCCAGCTAGTTATAGTAATTTAAGGACCACTATTTTTGAATTTGGGGTGGAATCGGACACGAGGGTATTAAAGAGTCTTTCTCCAGTAGCAAGGTATTCTGCAACCAATGCGGTTATTTCTTACCTGCAATTAGGCTTTCCAATAAAATTGAAAAATGCCAACAAGAAGAATATTTTTTGGGCAATGAATATGGGGCTTCGACCGGTATCTAAAATTAATTATAAGATTGCAGCGTCAGAAAGATTGGCAGGGATAGATAGCATTGGAAAAATTTTTGAAGGTACTGGTGGCATTAACCAGGCTTATCTAGGTACGGCAATCAGCATCAAACATTTTAGCCTAGGTGTGAATGGCGGGTATATGTTTGGCAATAAAGACTATGGCACCCAACTAACTTTTAAAAATGATTCGGTTCAGTATGCCATGTCTTATAATCAAACCAAATCAAACTTTGCAGGATTGTTTATTAATGGCGGAATTCAATATGAGCATCGCATGCGGAGTAAAAAATCGAAACGCGAAAGTGTCCTTCGGTTTGGCGCTTACGGCAATTTGAGGCAGTCAATGGCTGCTACTAGAGATGTGGTGGCTGAAACAATTTTAACGGATGCTTCAGGCACTAAGTTCAGGATAGACAGCGTGTATGAAAAAAACACCAATGGTACAGTCATTTATCCCGCTTCACTTGGGATGGGGGTTACTTATCAAACTATCAACTGGCTATTTGGAGTTGATTTTGAAAGTACCCAATGGCAAGATTATCGGTATTTTGGCCAGTCTGACTTACTGCAAAAAAGCTGGAAGGTTAGAGTAGGGACTGAATATTATCCTTTAAAAGATAACACTTCGTTTAAGAAATATTTCAGTTTTGTAAAATACCGATTTGGCTTTTATTATGGACCCGATTATATAAAAGTAATCAATACCCTTCCTGAATTCGGATTTTCATTTGGGGCAGCTTTGCCATTGAAATTGAGAAAAAGTTATTACGAAACACAAAGTTCCATATTAAATACTGCGATCGAGTTTGGAAGTCGTGGAGATAAGAATACCAATCTTCGTGAAAATTCCGTTCGCATTTGTGTAGGTTTATCTTTAAGTGATCTTTGGTTCGGGAAAGCGAAATATCAATAATCATTTTTATTAAAACATGTTTCTTAAATTATCTTATATAAATTTTTTGGCAGCCTTATTAATAGGCTGCTTTTTTTTAAATAGTTGTGAGAATGACATCCAGGCGATTAAAGACCTAGATGCAAAAAAAGTAGGGGTGGAAGAGGCAAAAAAGGTAAAAGTGAATTATTCTCTAGGCGGAAGAAAGAAAGCGATATTGGTAAGTCCATTGATGTATCGGGTGCAGGATACCGTTCCCTATATTGAATTTCCTTCAACCATTCATGTTGATTTTTTTAATACAGCAGGCATGGTGGAGAGCAAGCTAGATGCTAAATATGCAAAATACAAGGAAAGCCAAAGCAATGTTTTTTTAAAAGACAGTGTAAGGGTAATCAATGTGTTGGGAGATACGCTTTATTGTAATGAACTGAATTGGGATTTAAAAAGAACTGGTGCAGAGTTTTATACCGATAAGCCAGTCCGTATCCGAACCAGAACACAAATCATTGATGGAATTGGAATGGAAGCAAAACAAGATTTTAAGGAGTGGCATATTATTCAACCGATTGGCTTCCTGAAAGTTCCAGCTGCTCAGTTTCCCAATTAGTCCATTCGCTCAATACCAATCTCCTTATTGGAAACGATTTAATCATCCGTCAATTCTATGATTGTAAATCATTGAGTTGATAAAAATGTAACACCATAATTAAAATGGCTACCATTATTGTATACGGAATACCCAATTGTGACACCGTAAAAAAGACGCTTGACTGGTATAAGAAAAAAAATATCCAGGTTGATTTTTTTGATTATAAGAAATTTGGCATTCAACCAGAGAAGCTTGCTGAATGGTGTAAAGCGGTAGGTTGGGAAGTTTTGCTGAATAAAAAAAGCACTACCTGGCGGAGTTTGCCGGTTGTAGAACAACAGTTGGTAAACAATGAAAAAATGGCCATACAGTTAATGGTGCAATATCCCAGCATTATCAAGCGGCCGGTAATAGAGATGAATGGAAAAGTAATGGTTGGCTTTAATGAGAGTTACTTTACCCCGTAAGGGCAATTATTTGCTATTTGCCAATGTCTTTTTGTTTCCTTTTACCATCAATACAAATGGTACGCATATCATAAAAATAACTCCTAAGTAAAAGAAAACATCCATATAAGAAAGCACAGCCGCTTGTTTGGTAACAATATGGTCCATGGCTGAGTAGCTACTTTTTAATGCAGCATCTGAATTAATTCCTTTACTGATAAAGCTATGTTGTATCGCTTTCACTCTTTGTTGAACAGATGGATTATTCACGTCTAGCTTGCTAACAAGGGCACTTCTATGAATCATGTTTTGCCTAGCCATGAAAGTGGTAATGAGTGCTACCCCAAATGAGCCTCCTAACTGACGCATCATTCCTGTAAATGCAGCACCCTGACCTATTTGCTGACCCTTCAAAGTAGAAAGTGATAGTGCTGTTATGGGAATAAATAGCATCCCCATACCTACTCCACGAACGATCAGCATCCAGAAAAATGAACCAGAATCAGTGTCGGGGCTGACTACAAAATACCCCCAAAAAGTAAAGATCGAAAACAGTACCATTCCCCCTGCTACCAAGTATTGTTGCGGAACTCCTTTTTGCAATAATTTGCCAATCATCGGCATCATGAATGCAGTGGTCAATGCAGCTGGAACCATTAGCATACCTGCCTGCTGGGCTGTCCAACCTAGAATGGATTGGGTATATAAGGGTATGATAAATGTAGAGCCGTACAATCCAAATCCCATAATGAATGACAGAATCGTACCTACTCTTAAATTACCATTTTTTAGTACCCGCAATTCCACAATTGGACTTTTGTAACTAGTTTCTCGCCAGACGAAAAAGAATAAACCTAAAACTGCAGCAACTGCAAGGTATATAATTACATTGCTGTTAAACCAGTCATCATCCTGACCCTTTTCAAGTACATATTGCAATGAACCAACAGTGATGGCTAATAAACCTATGCCCAGCCAATCAATATCACTTGCCATACTTTTTTCACCGTATTTTGGACTGCGTACAAACTGAAGCGTTAGTAAGGTGGCAATAACACCAATGGGGATATTGATATAAAAAATATAAGGCCATGAAGCATGGTCTACAATATAACCTCCTAATGGCGGCCCTAATGTAGGACCAATGATTACCCCCAATCCATAAATGGCTTGCGCCATACTTCTTTTGGCAGGAGGATAACTTTCTGTAATGATGGTTTGGGATGTAACCAATAGGGCGCCCCCACCAATTCCCTGCAAAAAACGGTAGAGCACTAGCTCCCAGATACCCGATGCATTTCCACATAAAAAAGAGCATACGGTAAAGAGGATAATGGAAGCTGCAAAATAGTTCCTTCTTCCAAATTGTTGGGAAAGCCAGCTCGTCATGGGAACAATGATTACGTTGCCAATAGCATAGGCGGTAATCACCCAAGCTACCTCTGTTAAAGTAGCACCCAGACTTCCTCGCATATCGTTGAGTGCAACATTGACAATGGTGGTATCTACAATTTCCAGCAATGCACAGAATATGGCAGTGATCGTGATGATCACCCTTCTTGATCCATATTCTACCAAAGAATCCATTTGTTGCATACTATATTTTTTAACCCAATTTGTTAAGAAGCAATAATAAAAAAATCAAATACCTCACCCCATTTTTTCAGTTAAAACTGGTCGATTGAGTGCGAAAGTTAATTTTTAAAGGTGTACATCCACCGCTACATTCATACCGGGTCTTAGTTGTTTGACAAGTGAATCAGATGGATTGGCAAATTCAATTTTAACAGGTAAACGCTGCACTACTTTTACGAAATTTCCACTGGCGTTATCCGGAGGCAATAAAGCAAAGCGGGAGCCGGTGGCTGGCGAGAAGGATGTTAGCATTGCATCAAAAGAGTGACCTGGAAAAGCGTCTGCAAGTACCGTCACCTTTTGACCGACCCTCATTTTTTCAAACTGCGTTTCTTTAAAGTTGGCGATAATCCAAATATCCTTGCTCAAAACAATACTGAATAGGGATTGTCCTGGTTGCAAAAATTGTCCTTCCTGAACATTTACTTTTGACACCAAACCTGTTGCCGGTGCAACAACTACGGCATAGGAAAGATTGAGTTGCGCATCTGCCACATCCACCTGGCGCTGTTTGATTACAGCACCTGCAATCGCTACTTGTGATGAAGTGGCATTGCTTTGAGAACTAACTGCAGCAGTTTGCTTTGACACTTGGTTTTTTTGTTGAACCAAGATCTGTAACTGCTTTTCTGCTGTTTGTTTTGCAGCAACTGCTTGCTCAAATTGTTGTTGGGTAATCGAATGGTCTTTGATTAGGTTATCATAGCGGTTGTAATCTTGGGTGGCTCTCCACAAAGCAACTTTAGCAGCATCAATTTGAGCATCCGCTGTTGCGATGCCAGATTGAGCACTTGCGATGGAAGCCTTTGAAGCATCGGTGGTATTGATAGCAGCGAGCAAGTTGGTTTGGGCAGTTGCCAATGAAGCTTCGGCTTGTTGTAATTTTAATGCAAGATCTCGGTCATCCAGTATTAAAAGGGTATCTCCTTTTTGAACTGCTTGGTTGTCTTTCACCCGCACCGCTTTTACAAAACCCGCTACTCTGGGTATTACCGGGCTTATATTGGCTTCTATTTGAGCATCGTCTGTATCCTCATGATGAAGGTTATATTGGTATTTGGAAATACCAAACCATCCACCAGCTATCACGAGGGTTATCAATACGATTGCGAAGGCTTTGCTTTTCTTTTTTGGGGCTTCGGCTATTGTTTTTTCAGATGGCATGGTTGAGTCTTTTGTATTTGGTTGCATAAAATGTCTATTATTATTGGGAGTAAATTTTTTATTAAGGAGTTAAAATTCCAGCGGTTTGTAATAATTTATTGAAGGCAACCACTGCATCTGCAGAAGCCCCCACCAACATCAGTTTGGTCTGTAATGCTGCTAGATCTGCTTCCAGTAAATCAGTAGCGGTAGCCAGTGTATTGTTATATTTATTTTTTATGATTCGGAAATTTTCTGTAGCCTGCTCCACTGCTTTTTGATATACCGCTATCTTTTTTTGACTCAACAGATAACCTTGATACGCCTCATTTACCTGTAGCCGAATATGATCACCGAGTAATAATTCGCTAGCAGCTACTTGCTGAACCCTGGCTCCTGCCGCTGCTATTTTTGTTTTGGTTTTCCATAAGGATGAAAGATTGTATTGAACCCCTAAACCCACATTGACTGCATTGGAGATAGTTAAAAAGCCCGGAATATTTGCTGCGATATAGCCTCCTGTTACTGCTACACCAGGATAGTAATCTGCTTTGATAGATTTTACCCCAAGCTCCGCAATTTTTTTATGCAGCGATAAGGATCCTATTTCTTTTCTTTCCAATAATGCCTGTTGCTCATATTCTTCCAATGATTTTGCCTTCGTTATTTTTATTAAGCTGGCAGAATCAGGAATTAGATTGGTTTGTTCTGGCAATCCGAGCATTAACGCCATGTTTACGCCGGCTAATTTTAAGTTGCTTTCGGCATCCAGTAATGTCAGTTCTATATTGGAAGATTGAAGTTCAGCTTTCAGCAAATCATTTCTTGCCAACAAACCATTTTTTTCAAGGTTAGTAAAATCCCTTACCCGCTGGTTAGATTGTTCCAAACTTTCCTTTACCAAATAAACAGCTGCCCTAGCTTTGTATAAATTACTAAAGGCACTAATGCTATTGAAAATAACCGCTTCTTTGTTTTCATCAGCATCTAGCCTGACAGCCTGTTCAAGGTACTTGGCAGATTGAATACCATAATCAAGTTTTCCTGCAGTAAAGAGTGGAAGGGATAAATTAGTCGTACTATACATAGCCTGTGATACAGACGGGTTAGCGCCTCCATTGTTGTTGGAATTCGTTTTCAAACTAATATTGGGGGTTATGGGCAGATAAAGCCAAGCGCCACTAATGGTAAATTCAGGCAACTTTCTTTCATTGGCTTCTTTTACAGCGGCTACCGCCTCATCAATTTTGGCGGAATTATTTTTCAGTAAATGGCTATTGGTGATACTTAAATCAATCGCTTCCTGTAAGGTGATTTTTCGTATGGCCTGACCTTGTAGCCCGGTTGCCATCAAAAAGGCTAATATCGAAAAAGCGCTTGCTACTAATTTCAATTTATGATTCATTGGTTAATATTGCTTTGAATAATGTTTTGATATGAATACTTAATTTCCTTTTAATGGTAAGCTGAAATGCCTCATCTGGCATATCCATTTGACCGTTGAATTCTCTATAATAGTCAAGGCTCATCATACTTTGGTTGACGGTGCCAACCAAGGTGTTGAGCATGAATATCAGGTCAATTTTTTTCTTAAATACCCCCTTTTTCTGACCATCTTTGATTAGTTCTGCAATTACTTTGGCATTGCGAAGCTTCACTTTGTTGGCAGCTTTCAAAATCGCAGGATTTTTGTTGGTCACCTGAACGCTTACCATGATCTTATGAAAGGGTTGCTTTTGCATTGCACGGTCAATGTGTTCATCAATGAGCATATTGACTTTTTCTATTGGAGAATATCGATCATCCTGAATCAAACTTTCCACCCTAATTTTTATACTTCCCACCCTCCATTCCAGTAAAGCTTCCATTAACTTCTCTTTTGACCCAAAGTAATAAGAGATCATGGCAATGTTTACCCCAGCTTCATGGGCGATATCTCTTACAGAAGTTCCGTCAAAGCCCCTTTCTGCAAAGAGGCGCTCTGCTGTTTCTATAATTTGTATTTGTTTATCAGTTAACTCCACCCATCTTGGTTTTAGCAGCGACAAAATTAAACAAACGTTTAATTAAATCATTTTTTTGTTTCACCTTTTTTAGATTTTTTTTGGAGCATCTATTTACGGCTATTCGAATCCTATAAAACCAATCAAATGATTAGTATCTTTAACTGTCGATTTTCAATTAATATTTTTTAAAACAAATAGTATGTCATTTCAAAATAAAACTGTACTCATTACGGGTGCATCAAGGGGCATTGGCAAAGCAATTGGTTTACGCCTTGCTAAGGAAGGCGCCAATATTGTCATAGCTTCCAAAAGTGTGGAAGAAAATCCAAAACTGGGAGGAACCATCTTTTCCGCTGCGGCAGAAATGGAGGCAGCAGGAGGAAAGGCCCTAGCTGTACAATGTGATATTCGTTTTGAAGACCAGGTGCAGCAGGTAGTAGACCAGGCTGTAGCAAAATTTGGTGGCATTGACATTTTGATCAACAATGCTTCAGCAATTTCTTTGACTAATACAGAACAAACGGAACCCAAGCGGTTTGACCTAATGTATGACATCAATGTACGTGGAACTTTTTTTGTTTGCAAAGCTTGCATTCCTTTTTTAAAGCAGGCTGCGAATCCGCATATTATCAATTTATCGCCACCCATTAACATGGATATGAAATGGTTTGTCAACCATTTGGCCTATACGATGAGTAAGTACAACATGACCATGATTGCCATGGGCTTAGCGGCAGAATTAAAAAAATACAATATTGCGGCAAATGCCCTTTGGCCTAAAACAACTATTGCAACCGCCGCTGTTCAAAATTTGCTCGGTGGACAAATGCTAATGAACATGAGCCGTACGCCCGATATTATGGCCGAAGCGGCCTATTATATTTTATCGAAAAATTCAACCCAATGTACAGGGAATACTTTTATTGATGAAGCGGTATTGGCGGCGGAAGGCATCACTGATTTAAGTAAATACTCCGTGGTGCCAGGTGCGCAACTATACAATGATCTGTTTGTGTAAAATACTTTATTTCATTAGCCGTTCATTCACCGGCTTCTCTAGTAAATATTTATAAATAAACTGTGTTTTCAAATTTTGAAAATGCAATCCTTTATTGCCTGGCCATCCATGCCTTCCGCCTGGATAGACCATCATTTCAAAAACTTTTTTGGTGTCCTGCAATTTGCTGATTAGCTGAATGCTATTTTGCATGTGTACATTGTCGTCAATTTCTCCATGTACGATTTGCATCATCCCTTTGTATTGATTTACATAATTCATCACATTGCCAGTTTTGTACCCTTCCGGATTTTCTGATGGAAGATCCATGAACCGTTCGGTATAATGGGAGTCGTATAGCGTCCAATCAGTAACTGGTCCTCCTACCATCGCATGGGTAAATACCCCGGCTCCTTTTGTTAAGGCGAGGGCTCCCATGTAGCCACCATAACTAAAGCCGGCTATACAAATTTTTGTGGAATCCGCCTGCTTATTGGCGATCAGCCATTGTACCATCGTGGCATAGTCTAACAGTTCCCAATGTCCTAAATCGCGGTACATATAATCAACACCTACTTTTCCGAAATGCCCACTAGCCCGATGATCCATGATCACTTGAATTAAACCTTCCTTGGCATACCATTGTTGAGTCCCTGTCAAAGTCCAACTATCCCAGCAGGTTCCAGCATCCGGTCCACCATAAATTGAAATAAGTACCGGGTATTTTTTGGTTGGATCCATATGAATCGGCCAAGTCACTTTCATCGGTAACTCAAATAAACCGTCATCACTTTTAACACGGAGAAATTCTGTTTTAGCCATGTTTGCATTATCAAATCCTGCCGCCTTACTGTCGCCTAGTTCTTTAATAATTTTCCCATGATTGTTGACTAAAGTCATTTTTTCGGGCGTGGAAGCATTGCTGTAAGTAGTAATGAAGTAGCTAGCATTGGGCGATAGGTTAATCAATGAATGATTGTACTCCCCAAAAGTTAACCGCTGAAGGTTTGTACCATTCAGTTGTACGCTGTAAAAATCTTTTCTAGCTGTATTCTCCCTGCTTCTTGCTGAAAAGTAAACCAGGTTATTTTTTTCATCAATAAATTCAATCTTGTTGACGGTGAATTTTCCAGTTGTGATTTGATTGATTAGTTCCCCTTTCATATTGTAGTAATACAAATGCTTCCAGCCTGTTTTATCACTATTTAAAATAAAGCCTTTGCCATTTTTTAAAAATGAAATTCGTTCTCCATCATCCGTTAGTTTAACCCATGTTTTCTGCTGTTCGGTATAAAATTCTTTTA
>CANIMM010000064.1 GCA_947468255.1 Chitinophagaceae bacterium
CAAATAAATCAAATGGCTGTAGCAATACAGATCAGGTAATCATTACTGTGGACAATATAGCTCCTATATTAGCTATAACCAATCCCGCTTCTCCTTGTTATCCAGGAACTGTAAATTTAACATCTGATTCAGTATCTATAGGAAGTACACTTCCCGCTATTACAACACTTTCCTATTGGACGAATAAGGAAACTAATAATGCAGTAATAGACCCTACTGCCGTCATTGCTGGAAATTATTGGATTAAGGCAACCACAGAAAAAAATGGTTGTATCGATACAAAAGCTGTAACAGTAGCGCTTAATATTTGTACTAAGCCAGTTAATCCTACCCCAGCAGAATGTACAAACCTAATTATGTCTGTATTTCCAAACCCTTACAGCGATGAAGTGAAATTCAGAATCATATCACCTCAATCAGGAGAAGGCTTACTAGAAGTATTTGATTTTATAGGCAGAAAACTAGATCAAGTAAACCTGAATGATATTCAGAAATGCATAACCAAAACTTTCAACTACAATACATTTCCATTTCACCATATGCCCGTAGTATATAAGTTTACAATCGGCAACTATACAATGGTGGGAAGATTGATTCCTGGTAAATAAAACATCACAATAAGTAATAAAAATCAAAGCCTTTCCAAATATTGGAAAGGCTTTGATTTTTATAGGAGAAAATAATTTAACCTTTTTTAAATCGAATTTTAAAAGCAAATATTGAAATTATAATATAATCACTTTGATAATTGTTAATTCTTTATTTGGAGAGGTGATTTCCAATTGATAGATACCTGAAACCAGTTTACCTACTGAATTTATTTTTTCCAACGAACTACCTACCGCATGATTGATGTACTTATTAATAATTGTTTGGCCGGCACTATTGATCAACCGTACTTTGAAATTCCCAGCTGGCAAATTTTTAAAAAATAATAAGATTGCTCCGTCCCCTACTGGATTTGATTGCAAGTAGATTCCTGAATTAGATTCATCCTTTTTTACCAGAACAATGGAGCTATATTTGAAATTCCCCAAAGCGGCAACAATTCGAATACGATAAAAATTATTTCCTGCAAAAGGATTCATATCACGCCAACTGTAGGTACCATTATCTTGATTTATCCTTTTAGCTAAACAGGTATATACCTTAGTAAAATGAATACCATCGGCACTTTTTTCAACTTCGTATTTGCTGATATTACCCTTTATTTCTCCGGTCCATTCTACCAGAATATGGTTATTAATTCTGAATGCTTTCACAATACTATCTTCCCCATTTAAAAGAAAATTTTCTTTCAAATTAAAAACGATTCGAAAACGATTCAAAGCAAGGCTAAGAGAATCGGTATTAACAGTAAAAGGATAAGTAGAAATTCCAGTCAAACTGACTGGATGTTTTTTTGCCAAATATTCATCTTCCAAAAATGCATTAAAAGAAGAATCCATATTAATAGGAGAAAATGTAAACTGGTAATTGCGTGGAGTAGTTCGACTGAGTTGAAAAAAAATTGTATCTTTCAATCTGATAACAGAACGCCTTTCAACAGCCAATGCTTTTCCATTTCTATTTACATTAAAACTCTCATTTATATTGATCAGTTTCAAAGCATCTTCCTTATCCACACTATCACTGAAAAGATTATTAAATTCCAGTAACGTACCATCAGCCAATCTAAAACTAGCCTCTTCCATTTGCATCTGTAATTGAACAGCGAGCGTACTTACTTGATCAGCAATACCAAGTGGCTTGAAAATAGCACCATTATCGAAATTGGCCTTGCATCCTTCATCAAATTGCAATATCGCCGGTGAACTGGAAATCCTTTCTACCATAAAGGCCTGTCCACTTTGAATAAAATTTCGTTGAGAAGAAGCTCCAAAGGGAGCTTTGGGGAAATAATTACCCGGAGAAGAAAAATCATCCATAACCACGAAACCGCCTACCCTATTAAGATTAGGATCCCAAACATAAAAACGCCTTGCATATACATTATTAGATTTATTGATCAAATTAAAATCAATCGGAGATGCGTATGGATTACCAACCAATTCAATATCATTGTTAACGGCAATATGTTGAGGGCCTAACTGCAACTTACCACGGCTGCTCAGAGTGGTAGCACTACTATTGGCAGTATTGGTTAATACAGGATTGCGATCTCCTCTTACAAACAAAAAATACGCAGTATTGTCTGCCAAATTATCGTCGGCTGAACCCACTTGTAAAGACAATGGAAACTTGGTATTGGAAATATTAGTATAGGCCTTGTTGATAAATCTTTTCAATGAATAATTATTGGTAGGCGTATAATCCAATCCATTAGTTGCCGACACCGGTCCTGTTATCAAGGTACCGCTACCTGCATTTCCAGAAATAGCCGTTGGGTCATAAGATGCACCATCCAATTGCCAGTTTTCAAAAATCGTACCTGTTTGTGTAACTGGAGCTGTTACCATACGCCAAGCCCTTTTGGTAAGCGGATTGGCATTTGGGAAATAGCGTTCTACTACAAATCTTCCTGTTCCATTATAAATGATAGCCGCCGTTGCAGGAATAGAAGCCACGCGCGAAGTATTGATTGCAGTGGATAATAAACGAATATCGGAATTTGCCAGACTTAATTTACTCGATGATAATAATGAAAGCTCATGAGCCAACGAAATATTACTGTTTACTTGAAGCCCAGCTGAACTTGAATTGTTATTGGTAAGGTCATAAAAAATAAAACTAGGTTCAACAGTTGATCCAATCATTTGCGCAGCGGAAGCATTGCTAAAAATAACTGAACCGTTGTTATGCCGAAAAATACTTGCGGTATTTTTTAATAAATTACCATTAACGGTCAATTTACCATTGGGAGCTGTTTTATTTCCAGTACCCGATAAATGAAGATTGCCGTAAACAAGTCCATTGGCATTGGATATTGTTTGATCACCAGCTTTGGTGTAATGCACATTACTACTTGGTATTCCAGCAGCTAATGAAACCGATGATATATTGGAATGGATCGATGAATTATCTGTTAGGGTGGAAGTAAAACCGTTGAACCCTTTGCTATTGCCACAAAGAAAAGTCCCGTTATTTTCTACTGTTACAGTTTGCCCACTGGTATTATCTAAAGCCTTTATAGAATTATCATTGATTGTAAAAACGCCCCCTGATATTACCTTGAATGTGCCGTTGCTGTTTAAAATAATATTTCCATTAGAATTGCCTACATATAAACCTGATACTTCAATATTTTGATAGGCCCTGCTTCGAATCGTTTGCCCGCTAATGCTATTACAAGCAAATTCTATCACGCCACCAGTGAGCTGATAATCACCGGACATATGTGGCTGTGGATTATTGGTGCCATTCAATTTAAATCTACCACCATCCATGGTAAGATTGGTACTCGTATCACCAAAACTATTATTCTGCGCATCTACAAACGCAGTTCCAGTGATATACACAGTGCCGGCTGGATTAAAACCACTCGCCAATATTTTGATACCGCTTCCAGAAAAACTAATATTTCGGTAATCGTTTCTGGCAGTAACCACCTGCGAATTTCCGTTGGCCAAACCATAATCAATAATACAGCCCGGATTCAACATTGGAGCAATACCTGGAATAGCACCATTGCTTCCCGTAAAATTATCCTTGTCGCGATTGATGAATTTTCCATCGATAACAATTGAAGGAGTCCCCCCAGCACTGGTGATTTGGCTTTCGCCGCCATTATCAAAAACGGCTCCCTTTTCAACCAACAAATTTCCAGCCAGCACCAGATTATTGGCACCGTTCATGGCTAGGAATCTTGTACCGCCAACCGTTACATTATTAAGACCGATACTAAGATTGTTGGTCGGTAGAATAACGGTTCCACCAGTATTGCCCTTAACAGTTAGATTTGAGCTGGACCCGTTAATGGCATTCCCTGACAGATAACCGCCGCTGCTTTCAAGCGATGCACCATCCAGCTCAAGCAATGCACCAGAACCGATTGTAAATTTACCAGCACTAAGAACCAGTTTACCCCGAACGGTTCTTGCAAATGGCAGGGTGAGTCCAGCGTTGTTATCGCAGGTAACTGTGAAAGGCCCATTGGTATTGGGGAACTCAATTGAGCTGGCAATTTTTGAATTGGTACCCGAATATTTTAATTCCCCCAACGGACCGTACACAATTTTTCCGGTACCGATTATCGAAATGGAAGCCGTCTGGAAATAGTCGAATGTTCCATTAATAGTAAGTGATACCCCATCATCAATTTGTAAATTTCCGTTTACTAAACTCAAATCATTGAGGGTTTGGTTGGAGCTTACCATCAGCTTACCGCCATTTATCATCACATTATTAGAAACGGGCAGCGTATTACCTCCCAGGCGATTTAACTGAAGGACACCTCCTGCGGCATCAATAAAAGTGGTGCCAGTGTAGGTATTGGCATTGGAAAGTATCAGCAACCCGGCACCTGATTTGGCAAAACTACCCGAAACTGTTTTATCGGCAATCACCCCTGTAATGGTAAGTGTATCAGTTGAAGCAACTACGATCCCCGTACCCACTGAATTGCCCAATTGAATGGCATGCAAAAGAGAGAAACTGGATTTAGAGAGCAGCTTGCCTCCATCCAATAGGAGGATGTTGGCGGCATTACCTAAACTGCCATCTGATGCAAACCTTACTTTTCCACCCAAAACATTAATGGGTCCACTAAATGTATTATTGGCATGTGCGATTTCAAAAATTCCATTGCCATTTGCATTAGCAGTTAAACTTAATCCTGTGGCACCGATGTTGGAAATAGGGCCGCCGAAAATGATTGTACCGGAATTACCCAGTGTAAGGGTACGATTGACTGCTCCCAAAAAAATACTGTCCTTAAATGTTAACCCGGCAGTCCCATTTGCTAAGCCTGCAATATCACCCCACTGGATATTACCTCCGATTATAATACCTCCCGTATATTTTCCCGAAAGATCAAGGGATAAAGATGAAGCGATTGTTCCTCCATTGAGTGAGAGTCTGTAGCCACCCATAGCATTCACTCCTCCAGCGATAAATGTGCCTTCGCTCAAGGTAAAACCGCCGGTATAGTTGGAACCTCCACTCATTGCCAACACTCCGCTACCTAATTTATTGAACCCGGTACCTACAGCCCCAGAAGTTGTCTGTGACATATTGAAGGTTATGCCTGTGGCCACGTTAATAGGTATTACAGCCCCACCTGTTCCCAATGTACCCGTGTTAATCCAATTGAGGTTGGCCGAAACATTGATACCACTAACATCCAGCGTAGCGCCCGTTATATTGGCAGCATTGGCAAAATGGAGAATTGCTCCGCCAGTAGAATTAAGCAAAGAGCTATAGGGGCCTGATGGATTGGCGCTCCAAACAGCCCCATTCAAAGCCCCGGAAATTCCGAAATAATTATTGGTTTGGGGCAATGCTTTTACTTGAACAAAAACACTCAATCCGATAATGAGTAGAAAATTTTTTTTCACTACAGATAGGGAAATTCCGGCGGTGCAACTCCGATTATTAATGGAGTTAGAAGAAGGGTTTTTAATCATCTTGCTGCGTTTAGTTATTAATAAACCTGCCAGATAAAAAATATTCTATCAATAACAGGGTATCAAAGCGGCTTCGCAGCAAGCGGCAATCAACAGAAAGCGGATTTTAATAAAGATATAAAATTATGTAAATGGGTGGTAGTGATATTTTATAGAATCGTATTTTTCTGAAGACATGCGATATTTATTTATTTTTTTTCGCAGATTTTTGCTGATTTTTTATTACTCCACTCCGTACAAGCTTCCCCCCTTCTCAAATAGATAATTTATTTTACTATTGGTAACAGGATCTACTGCGACTACTGGAGCATGGTGAGGTTTAGTTCGGGCATCAATTACCAATGGCCCTTTACAGCCCCAATGTTTATTTTGGTAAAAAGCACCGATACCTTGTATATCATGGGAGGGATTACTACGGGTAAAACTGACCCATAAAAAATTACCGATATTTTCGCTTACAAAATTGGCGTCATCACAAATAACAATTAATGGAACAGCATCGAGAGAGCTAAGATGATTATTTAACTGTCCATCCAGCTTAGTGAATTCAGCTTTTGTTGCAGTATAATTACTAAAGGCCGAAGCCTCTATGGCTATAACCCCAGGTATCACCAACCTAGGATTTTGGAAACCCTGTAACTCCTGCAAACATGGTGGCACCGATAACGCTAATTCCCTTTGAATGGATCCATATGCTGCTAACACTACCTTGCTGCCACTATTGATGGAAGTCCCGGAATAATCAAGGGTATCCATCGTGGTATTGGTGTAAAAATGAATGTCTCTGCTTAGGTTAATCCTTTGCAGAAAATAGGAAAGATAATCCGGTATATTATACACACTGAGCTGGTTGGTTTCGTCAGCTGTAATAAATAAAAATTTTGCTAAACTCAATTGCCCTGTACCCAAAATATGGTTGGCAATGGTGAGTATTTCGGCAGGTTGCTGCAGGGGTGCATAAGGAGTATACCGCTCACTCCCAATTGCCAACAACAAAGGATGAACGCCGGCAGCATCGACGGCGTGAATTTCCCGTAAACCGGGTATTTCCATCTGCACTGCAGCACCCGTCATTTCGTGAATCAAATGTCCAAAACTGGTATCTTCCTGTGGTGGTCGGCCTACCACCGTAAAAGGCCAGATTGCATTTTTTTTAGCAAATACTTTATGCACTTTTAGCAAGGGAAAATTATGCTGCAGACTATAATAACCTAGGTGATCACCAAAAGGCCCTTCCGGCTTGTTATCTTCGGGATAAACATCTCCTGTAATGACAAAATCAGCATCCGTACTGATGCAATAGCCATCCACATAAGTGAACCGGAATCTGCGATTTCCCAATACCCCTGCAAAAGTCATTTCACTAATACCTTCGGGCAGCGGCATTACGGCGCTTACACTATGGGCCGGTGGCCCCCCAACAAAGATGCTCACCCGAAGTGGAAGCCCTTTTTTATTGGCCTTAGTCTGGTGTACACCAATACCGCGGTGAAGTTGGTAATGCAACCCAATTTCTTTGTTGGGCACATATTCATTTCCCGTCAATTGTATGCGATACATTCCCAGATTAGCTTTCATGATACCCGGCTGATCGATATCTTCGGTATACACCTGTGGAAGGGTCACAAAAGCACCTCCATCCATGGGCCAATGGTGAATGGGAGGAATGTCTTCAATTTTTATTTCCTCAAATAGAACTGGCTTTTGAAGCGGATTTTTTAATGGCAATGCTTTGAAGGCAGCAAGGCCTGCGGTAAAATTTTTGATTGGATTTTTTAAAGCCTTTACCGGATTGTTTTTTAAGGCAATCAACTGCTGCACCAAAGGAAGGGTATCTCTGAAAATAAATTTACTCCTTTCTAGCGTTCCAAATATATTGGATGCCGCCCTGAATTTACTTCCCTTCACATTTTCAAACAACAAAGCAGGGCCCCCAGCAGCATATACCCGCAAATGAATGGCTGCCATTTCAAGATAAGGGTCCACTTGTTCTTTAACACGAATCAGTTGACCCTTTTTTTCAAGTTCCCTCAAACTTTCTTCCAGCGTTTTGTAGGCCATTCTTTAATTTTTCAATGCATAGTTAAAACACATTAGGGGGACAATGGTTGCAGGTATTGAGTAATTCATCTCCTATTTAATGGATTTTAAGTAGTCCATATTTATTTTCATACTTTCAATCGGCGTATAATTGTATTCCTCTTGTTCAATAAAAAAGTATTTCATTCCAGACTGCTTGCTATTGTCAAACATTTGTTGAATATTCAGTCCACCTTTACCAAATTCGGTACTATGTTTTTTAACCAAATCCATATCTTTCAAATGCCATAAAGGGAAACGCTTAGGGTATTTTTTAAAATAGGCTAAAGGATCATTTCCACTGGCTACAACCCAACCAAGGTCTAGCTCCATATTTACTAAGGAAGGATCCGTATTTTCCAATAATACATCGTATAAGGTTTTACCATCCTGCTTCTCAAATTCAAAATCATGGTTGTGGTAACCAAATTTGATACCTCTTTTCTTACAGTCAGCCCCAGCCTCATTAAACCGATCTGATACCTTTTTATAATTTTCAATTGTTTGGCCATGAGTAGGCATTGAAGAACAGATGAGGTATTCCTGACCGGATAATTCCGCTTCTGCCATCGTTTGATTCCATTGATCATTGAGTTGTATATGTCCGCTCCGAATCGTCATTCCTAGATCGGCACAGATTTTTTTCATTTCATCTGGCTTCAATCCAAAATAAGACCCTTTCTTGCTTGAAGAACATTCAATTTGCTTAATACCGAGGGCAGCCAAATTTTTTAACGTACCTACTGCATCTTCCATCATTTCCTTTCTTACAGTATATAACTGAATGCCGGGATTGCTAGTTTTTTTACCCGATATATCAAAAGAAGATAAAAAGGCTGCTCCCAAAGCAAGGGAACTGCTATTTTTTATAAACATGCGTCTTGTATACATAATAATAAATTTTACTAAAAGTAAGCAATAAATGGCTACAATAAACAATTCGGGCAAATTGAGAAAATACAGATTAATCACAACCTATTGTTTCTAAATACATCAGTGAGGAATAGCTATATTTGTACCCTAAAATTCATCAAATGAAAAATGCGTTTATACATCATGTTTACTTTTGGCTCAACAATCCAACAAGTACCATTGACCGGGATAAGTTAATTGCAGGACTAAATAAACTTTCTGCTGTAAAAACCATCCAGCAATTTCATATTGGAATTCCTGCCAATACCAACCGTGCGGTAATTGAAAACACCTATGCAGTTTCCTGGTTACTAACCTTTGAAAACGATGCTGATCAGGCCAGTTACCAGACAGATCCGGATCACCTTGCTTTTGTTGCGGAATGTTCCAGCTTATGGTCAAAAGTAATCGTTTATGATTCCATTGATGCAGCGGCATCCATTTAACACTAGTCAACGCCCCCTTATATTTTTATCGCTTGCTACTAGTAAATAATGAGTAGCAAAACCTTCTTGTAGGGCAATCATACAATTTGTTAATTCCAGCATACAAATAGCAATTTCTACTTGCATTTTGCATTTGAAGTATGTATTTTACACTTCGAAGATTCTATTATCCCATTTTTAACTACACCTCCTTACACCACAATCCCTACCCCACAAGGAAAATATTCCATCTGCCAAAATGGATTATTTTATTTCATCTATTTCAACTTATACACTATGAGCAGGGATTGGTATATCATTTACACCAGCAATAGCAGGGAGAAAAAAGTAATAGCTGCGCTTAACCAAAAAAAAATAAAAAACTATTTCCCTTATAATCATATCATTCCACCCGATTCAATAAGCCCGCAGGCAATCAGGAAATCACTTTTCAAGTCTTATGTTTTTGTGTATATTTCAGCCGAAGAAATAGAATTCGTAAAGCAAATACCGGGCGTTATTAATTTCCTCTATTGGCTGAATCATCCTGCCATCATAAAAAAAGAAGAAATTGAGGCGATCCAGCTTATTACTAGCAGTTATAATAATATTAACGTTGAAAAATCAGCTGTCAATATGCAAAATGATGTTAGTATGGTAGAAGATACCTTCTTTACCAGTAAAGGCAATTCAGGAGCCAAAAAGATCAAAACCCTTACCGTTGTATTGCCTACAATAGGTTATACAATGAATGCAGAAAGAGAGCCCATCCAACCGCTGGTATTGGATGAAGAAATGCAAGATTCAAGTTATACTTCCAATAAAATCAATTTGCTTTTGCAATAAAATCGCCCTGCATTTCAGCAGCTTTATTTCAAAGTAAAGCCTATACTTTTCTATATCTACCTGGTATTGATGGCTTTAATTTCAAGTCAATTGAATTACACTAAATGAATATCTAAGCACTTGAATTGATTGCAGCAAAATGCAATTTCAATAGCTCCATTTACGGCTAAATATTGGATCTTCGACCCATTTATATACCAAAAAACAGTAATTTTGAAAACTGAGTAGTAGGAAAAACCCTTTGCGCAGCATATGTTTATGGTATCCTCTTTTAGCAAGCTCATCTACATCGACGAATTTTCGGGAACTCCCAAATATCAACAACTTGCCAACTGCATTATTAAGGCCATCGAATCGAATAAACTTCAATTGAATGATGTACTTCCCTCCATCAATGAATTGAGTTTTGAATTTGAGATTTCAAGAGATACCGCTGAAAAAGGATATAAATATTTAAAGAAAATAGGCATTGTTGGTTCAATACCCGGCAAGGGCTATTTTATCAAAAGCAGCAATATAGAAAGAAAAGTGAAAGTTTTTCTGCTATTCAATAAGCTGAGTACGCATAAAAAAATAATTTACGACTCATTTGTAAGCACATTGGGCGAAGCCGCTACCATTGATTTTTATATCTACAACAATAGTTTACCACTGTTTAAAAAGCTATTGCTCCACTCAAAAGAAGACTACCATTATTATGTAATTATTCCCCATTTTATGGACGGGACCGAACAGGCCGACAAATTGATTAATGCTATCCCAAAAGAAAAATTAATCTTACTCGATAAGCTGGTTCCAGGAGTCAGCGGCAATTATGGTGCTATCTATGAAAATTTTGAAAAGGATATTTACAAAGCCCTGGAGGAAGCACTGCCGCTGCTAAGTAAGTACAATACAATCAATATTATTTTACCCGAACATAACACGTACCATATTGGAATCACCACTGGCCTTAGTGAATTTTGCCAGGAATATGCATTCAATTATAAAATTATTCACAATATTGGCAATGAAGCAATCAAAAAAGGGGAAGTCTATATCAGCCTGATGGAAGATGATCTGGTTGACCTGATAGGGAAAATATTGGACCAACATTTAGAATTGGGTAAAGAGGTAGGAGTGATTTCCTACAACGAAACTTCCATAAAAAAAATAATCATGAACGGCATCACTACCATCTCCACCGATTTTAAAATGATGGGCGAAAAGGCTGCCGAATTGATCTTGAATAAATCGACCGAACATATTGAGGCGAGATTTTATTTAACCGTACGAAATTCACTATAACTGCAAGGGTTGCAAGTTCACAATAAGTACTGAAAAATATTTATGGCCGAGGTGGAATGTAAATAAACTTGTAATTTTAATTCAATAAATGGATAAAAGCTTAAATAAATACATCAGTGAAACAGGTTTTTGCTCCCGAAGGGAAGCAGATAAATACATTGAACAAGCTAGGGTTACGATCAATGATAATGTGGCTATTAAGGGTAACCGTGTACTACCGGGCGATGTGGTAGAAATTGATGGAGAAGCAATTAAAAAAAAGGATAAAACGGTTTACCTCATTTTTAACAAACCCGTTGGAATCACCTGTACTACCGATCTAAAGGATAAACACAATATCATTTCATTCATTGATTTCAAAAGCAGAATATTTCCCATAGGTAGACTAGACAAGCCTTCAGAAGGATTGATTTTTTTGACAAATGACGGTGATATTGTAAATAAAATTTTACGGGCGGGTAACCACCACGAAAAAGAATACGTTGTAACGGTAGACAAACCCATATCAGGGGATTTTGTAAATAGGATGAGCAATGGTATTCGCATACTCGATACCGTAACTAAAAAATGTTTTGTAAAACAAGAGGGCAAAAACCGATTCCGAATCATACTCACCCAGGGGTTAAATCGTCAAATTAGGAGAATGTGCCTGGCACTGGGCTATAATGTAACCACCCTCAAAAGGGTCAGGATCATGAATATTACCCTAGCAAATTTACCGATTGGGAAATGGCGGAATTTCACAGATGATGAAATCAAAAAAATGGATCAACTCGTTGCCGACTCCAGTAAAACCGCCGACAATTCAAACTCATTCGATGGAGATATGCAAGAATAAATCAATTCTCCAATTGGTTCAAATTGAATAACCACCACTACAATTGATTATCCCAATCGTTGCTTCATCGCCTCGTATAAAATCACGCCGGTAGCAACTGATACATTGAGTGATTCAAAATCACCGATCATAGGAATTTGAAATTGCTCATCGCATATTTTCATTAGTGCAGGATATACACCATGCTCTTCCCCCCCCATTACCAATGCACATGGTTCGGCAAGGTTACATTCAAACAGTTTTTTGGTCGCCGTCATTTCACTGGCAAAGACCTTAATGCCGTTCATATGGAGTTCATCCACCGTTTTCATCAGACTATTCACTCTGCAAACCGCAATCATCTCCAGCGCTCCCGCAGATGTTGATATAGCATCTTCATTGAGTGCTCCTACACCCTTGTCGGGAATAATGATGGCATTTACACCAAAGCAATAGG
>CANIMM010000065.1 GCA_947468255.1 Chitinophagaceae bacterium
GTTGCTCAAAAACAAGTAAGGGTTTATCAAAATTTGGATTATGCTTTTTTACATCATCCAAAAAATGCTGTGTCTGCAAATTCTGACAACCTAAACTTAGCACAGTAATACCGCCTACATTTGGATGGTTGGCATAAGATGCCAATAAAGAACTTAATGACGCTGAATCCTGCCTTGTTCCACCACAACCTCCCTGATGATTTAAAAACTTAATACCATCTACATTTTTAAATACTCGGTTTGATTTACTTGCTAGATCAGGTTGCAAATGAATAGAATTAATATCATCACCCTGCTGAAAAGCCTTTAATAGCTGGTGAGTGTATTGAGTATATTTATCACTTACTGCGTATCCCAATCCATTGTGAAGCGCTTCACGAATCACATCCATATTTCTGTTTTCACAAAAAACTGTCGGTACAAAAAGCCAGTAATTGGCAGTACCATAGCGACCATCACTTCTTTTAAAACCATTGAAAGTTCTATTTTTAAATTTAGATACATCTGGTGCTTGCCAGGTAAATTTTGTACCGCGATAGGAATAAGGATCAGCCGCATGCTTCAAATTTTCAGTTGTCATCAGACTTCCTTTAGAAACAGCATGCTCAACCTTTCCTACCAATACGCCATACATATACACTTCGCTACCAACAGTCAAATCTGCGATATAAAATTTATGTTTTGCTTTTACTGTATCCGAAAGGATGAAATTTTCTCCGTTGAATAACACATTTTCACCTGCAGGTAAATCTTGTAATGCTACCAGCACATTGTCTTTTGGATGCATTTGTATCACCCGCCTTTTATTGTTCGTTTCTGCCATAAATATTTAAATTATACTTTTTTAATTTTGTGTCCTTTCCATCCAAACCATGCCACCACAATAAAACAAAGCAAAGGGATAATATACGCATCTGCGGTCGCAGTTTCAGATAGCATTCCCATTGCATAGGGAACCAAGGCCCCGCCAACAATTGACATGATAATAAGCGAAGATCCTTTTTTTGTATGATGTCCTAAATCTTTAATACCCAATGCAAAAATAGTAGGAAACATAATAGAGCAAAAAAAGAAAATTGCCATTAAACAATATACTGTCACTATTCCATGTGCTTTCCATACAACTAAGCACAATAACACATTGATGATTGCATAAACAGTTAATAATTTACTTGGATTGATTTTTTTCATCAATGCTGTACCCGTAAACCTGCCTAAAGTAAATAACAATAAACCAATAGAAAGCATATAGGAAGCCTTCGTATTATCAATACTATGATCGGCCTCGGTACAATAATTAATAAACAATGCTGCTACTCCAACCTGGGCAGCCACATAAAAAAACTGGGTGATGATTGCATTCACCAAATTACTATGTTTGAACAATGGCTTTGCATCCAACGACTCATCAGAAAGCAATGTGCTTTCCTTTACCTCTGGCAATTTTGTTTTAATAAATAATCCCGCAATTACCAGCACGATTCCGCCGATTACTAGGTAAACAAATTTTACAGAGTCTAGATTGCTATTATCAACCCCTACTTTGCTGGAAAAGAAAAGATTGGCCGCTATAATGGGTCCTATAAATGATCCCAGCCCATTAAAACATTGAGAAAGGTTAAGCCGAAAAGTAGCTGTCTCTGGTTTTCCCAATACGGTTGCATATGGATTGGCAGCCGTTTCCAAACAAGTAAGCCCAGCTGCAAGTACAAAAAGGGAAATTAAAAAAAGATTAAAATTCGCCTGCTCGGCAGAGGGGTAAAACATAAATGCACCAGTAGCATACAACAATAAACCCAAAACAATTCCCTTCTTGTATCCATACTTATTCATGAACATACCCGCTGGCAATGCTACCAAAAAATAAGCCCCAAAATAAGCTGCTTGCAATAAGGTAGAACGGGTTTTGGTAATATTCAAGGCATCCTGAAAATGTTTATTTAAAACATCCAGCAAACCATACGCCAAGCCCCATAGGAAAAACAAACTGGTTACCAGAATAAATGGAAACAACCATTTACTTGGCATTCCATCATCCGAAGTGATTTTTACATTTGAATTGGGAGTTAAAGCCATTTTTTTTATTTTATAATTATTAATATAATCTGAAATACAACATTACAAAGTAAAGTTTAATTATTTTGTCAGTATCACAAAGTTCTTAACCAACAAAACAGATCAACAAGTATCGATTAACCTTAGTTATCATATTAAAAATAAAAACATACAACTAAGTGCTAATGGAAAATTAATTCAATATACACTGTTTAATTAGTTGATTGGTATCCTAATTCAATTAATATTAAAGCTCAGCCAAATTATTGAGCAATAAAAATTGAAAAAAAACTCATATGTCAAAAATTGTTAAGATCCTTCAATACCCTGGATAAACCATTTTTGTCTCCTTTCCATTGTCAACTAGCCATCACAATCTTACACCGCTATGATTTTGCATATTATTTAAAGAAAGAACAAAAAGTTTTTCAAAATCCCTAGGCGAAGTGATCCTTTCTCATGAATCGCAAATCCACGAATCCTAAAAAAGGAGAACTAAAAACTATATCCCTCCATTTTTAAAAATAAATCAGCCAATATGAATTAGCTGTATTTACTTTGCACTATAGATAGCTTGATCGTAAGCTATACTTGCTTATATTTTACTTTAATTTTCTTAGATGCAAATACAATTATTAAAATCAAAAGTACACCATGCAGTAATCACTGAAGCAAATCTGCACTATATGGGTAGTTTAACATTGGATCTAGCCCTTATGGAGGCTGCTAACCTATTGGAAAACGAAAAAATACATGTAGTGAATATTAACAATGGAGAGCGATTAGAAACTTACCTCATTAAGGGAGGCCGTGGAACTGGAGTATGTTGTCTCAATGGTCCCGCTGCGCGCAAAGGAGCCGAGGGAGATATCATTATAATACTTTCTTATGCTTTGATGGATTTTGAAGAAGCGAAAACTTTTTCTCCCAAGATTGTATTCCCAAAAGAAGGAAATCTACTATAAAGCAAAATTACCAATTGGGGAAAATATTATTCAAAATAAACCCAACTGTATAGCCCCTGATTTATTGTCTGCCAACACCGGTTTCAAAATAGCAATAGGCTGAATGGAAAACAATTCGCTTTGTGTATAGCGAGATGCAATCACAATTTGGATTCCGTCGGAATGTGTATCAAACATTTGCTGAACCAGCTGCACATCATTGTTATTCTTGGAAAGATGCGAAAGCAATAAGTGGGTCATCCACTTTGACCGATGTAGGGTAAATATTTCGAGCGCCTGTCGATTGGATAAATGGCCATTTCCTCCCCTTATACGGTCTTTCAAAAATAGGGGATAATTTCCCTTCTCCAGCAAGCCCTCGTCATAATTAGCCTCTAACAACGCTGCATTGCACTGGCTGAAATAATTGATTACATGAGCACATGGAGCCCCGATATCAGTAAAAACCCCCACCGTAATTCCGTTGCAGGATATGATAAAACTGTGCGGATCTGCAGCATCATGAAGCTTTGGAAAAGGCGTTATCGAAAGAGCTCCTATTGCAACCGGCACATGTGCAGTAAAATCATTGACCAATTCCTTATTCACTGGCACATTGCAAAACGCTAATGTTTGGCTGGTGATATATACCGGTAACCTGTATTTTTCAGAAAGGCCTACAAGCCCCCTGATATGATCCGAATGTTCGTGGGATACAAAGATCGCTTTTATATTTTCCATCGGAAGCCCCAGTAATCGCATCCGCTTTTCTGTTTCCCTGGTGGATAATCCAGCATCTACTAACACAGCTTCCGTTTCATTGCCTACATAATAGCAATTGCCATTACTGCCCGAATTCAACGAAGTGATAAATAATGACATCCTGCTACAAAGATAATACTACACCATTTTAAAATTTACAAATAAAGTTCTATCTAACAAAGCCTTACTAAAAAAGATATTTATTCCGAAGCTGAATGCATACAAAGTTCTACGATACGATTGGCCCACCAAGGCCCCTGCAAAACGCCCTTGGTTCCCAACCCATTTAGCATACACATTCCCTTATGTTGTAGGTGTTGCTGAATAATTACTTCCCGATTTTGAGTAGTGGGCCTGATGGCAGATTGATGATCAATTGTGCTGAATGAATTGATAAGCATATTCTCCAGTTGACCTTCGATCCATAATTTACTAGCATTATCCGGCAGTTCTTCATCATTATTCCACTGGTAGGTAGCCCCTGCTTTGAATGCATTGTTTTCAGATGGAACCAGGTATATTCCATTTTTCTTTATGATTTGATCCGTAGCAAAATGATCAGTAGCAATAGTCAATACATCACCCTTGCAAGGAATAATTTTTTCGTTAAAAAATGGATTATGGATAGCTCGGTACCCCTCACAAAAAAAGATATTTTGAAATTCCAGCCCTTTGTATGAAAGCTTCTCCTCACTAATATCTAAATCCTGGTATAAAAATGAGGCTTCCAATAATCGCTCATTTTTCTTCAACCAAGTTCTAAAAAGACCCATCCATAATTCACAATTCACCCAGCCGGAATGAGTAATCTCGCAGGCTCCATTTTGCTGATGAATTCCGGGTAAGGCTCCTAAAATAGGTACTATATGGGCTGAGTAGACAGGTTCAATCGATTTGAGTTGTAGCGCTGCTTGCTCCTCGGCTGAATTAAATACCTGGTAAATATTGGAAAGGTGAACAATATTTTGACCGAGAAGCTGTGATATCTCCTGATAAATTTTTATTGCAAATGGAATTTGTTCTAACACCAAGGGATGAATGGTTTTTCTTTTACCACTCAACGGGGTAAACATTCCTGCAGCAATTTTACTTGCAGTATGCTGCGAAGCTGGATCGATTACTAAAAAGGGGATCTTTTTTCGATGAAGCATAAATGCAACTAGCGAACCGGCAATTCCCTGACCAACTATCACCGTATTTATTTTTTCCATACCAACTATTCCCTGTTAAACTAACACTTTAAAAATAAAGATACTACAAGTGGCATAGATCATACCAACTATTGCTACAGCAGTCATCCGAATTTTTGTAGATGGGAGATAATAAGAGGACCAATAGCAAATAATTGCTATATCGAAATATAAAAAATAGTTTGAAAGGGATTGAAACCATTGAACCAACCCAGTAGAAAAGGTTATTTTAGGCTAAACTCACTTTGCCAGTTTTCAACAGAAGACTGAAGGGGAATTTCAAATGTATTGGTTCTTTTCCATAAAGCTGCTCCACCTTTTATGCCATCTTCGTTCGATACCAGGGTGGTGTTGCTATCAAGAGCAAGCGTGATAAAGCGGGAATTCCCTCCCCCTATATATAAATGATCATAATTAAATACCGTCTTTAATACCCTCAATACCTCTTCCACCCGCTTATTCCACATCAATTGACCCAATTCCTCTAAGGCTTTTTTACCGACAAATTTATCATAAATTAAATCAGTTCCAATTGGATGCTGAGAAAGTTCTAAATGAGGAAGTAAACTGCCATTAAAAAACAAGGCCGACCCTAAACCCGTACCCAATGTAATGAGCATTTCGAACCCGCTGCCAACTATCACCCCAAGACCTTGCATATCGGCATCATTTACTATCTTGACAGGACACTTAAATTCATCCTTTACAATCTGTTTTAGATTAATCCGTACCCACTTATCAGGAGCAATACTAGGAGCTGTAAAAACGATCCCATCTTTTACAAAACCAGGGAACCCTATAGAAACTTTATTAAAAGGGGGAAAATCACTCACCAGTGTTCGGATTGCAGCTAATAATTTTTGAGGACCAGGCAAATGGGGTGTTTCCACTGCATGGTAACCAATTTGCATTTCACCAACTGAATTTAATATAGTTCCCTTTATATAGGTTCCACCAATATCAATCGAAAGAATCTTGTCACTACCTAAATTTTGCTGCATATTTTTTCTATTTACACCATGAATACAACCAAACTAAGAAACTATCCATTTTAATTACCTCCAACAAGGCCTATCCAAAAAATAGTAAAAAGCCATAACCCTACCAATCGAATCAAATAATTGATTTATTTACCCTATGAGACGACGCAACTAATAAAAACTGTCGAAATAGGTAATCTTTTTCTTCAGACCAAGATTGGAGTATCGGGGAAGCCTCCATCCTTAAGGAAATCCTGAAATCAAAAGACTTGAAATTTAATACAAGGTTTAATCAAAATAAATAAATAATCATTTTTTTGGATTCCATAGTTAAATATTGAACTTCAATACAAAAACAACGAAATAATTAAAAATAATTCGATTGCTTTTCAATAAAAATGGTGATTTTTCAAAAAGAGATTTTACCAGACTTGATCGTTGTTAAAACGCTCACCTTGGGGGCAATTACTACATTGCCAAGTTTAATAAGGGATATTACTAAGTGATTTAAACTTAAACCACAGAAGACTTTAAATTATCAACTAATTTCTATTGCTGCAAATCGAAATTGCCTGATGCCACTTTTTGAATACCTGACAAAGTAATGGAAATAATTAAGGTATCCATCTGCTTTGTAATCACCATTCCCTCCTGCTCAAGTAATTCCAAATGCTGCTGAATAATGCTCCAATCCTGAAACTGACGTAAAATAATTTCTCTCGGCCTACACAGATAGGTTATAGGATTCGGATCCTGGTGGGCAATATTATAAATAGTTTCTAAAGTCTTATAATGAGAGTTCATTCAATAAATATATTTTAAAAAAATACCAGGGGGGGGGTAAAATTTATTAACAATTATCACCAAAAAAACTTCAATCCCCCTCTCATGACCATTGAACCCATTGACAATTCAGCCATATCAAACATTTTTATATAGATTCCGATGTTATTAACTTATTCCCTGTCCCCTGAAAAACAAAATTTCTGAATGCAATTTACATAAAAAAAATAAAAAATTTTTATTTGATTATCAACATTAGCACTTTGATATTCATCTCGGTAAATTACCGATACAATATTTTTAATTCACGCTGGAATCTAGGAATATATAAATGGGTAGTCGTTTATACAATTGGCCGTTAAACGGAAATTTTTCGATTTCGGGCAATCACTTTCCATTCATCCACTGCATTGTTTTTCTCGATAATCACTGCAGCCTCGTACAAGGCAACTGTAGGACAAATATGAACTGGTACTCCATACAATACATTCCCTAAATGATACTGTGCTGCATCGGTCACTTTTACAACGAGATGCTCTTCGCTTTGCGAAATGGGAACTGCATTAGGCGCATTTAAAAAATGAATACGAGGTAAGGGATTTTCTGCTGCCACAGATTTATGACCTAGATCAGTGGTAATGGTATGTTCATCGATAATAGAAACTACCCGAGTAATCACCAGGGCTGCATAATCAAATGGCTCATCTGGGAATAAGTGTTTGTATCCCCAATCCCAGAAAATAAATGTTCCGGGGCTACACTCTGAATTGATTAGCTCTGCATGAATGGGGAATGTAGGGGAGCCTCCTGCAACTATCACCAATTTTTTGTTACTAATGGCCTCCATTGTTTCTGCAAGTATTCGCAGTTTGCCAAATTCTATAGCTACTTGCTGCTTTCGCAATACTATATCGGTAGTTCTGATATGCCCATCATAGGCATGAAGTCCAATTACATTTATGCTACCCAATAACAGAAGCGCTTCAAACAAAAACAAGGCCTTTGGGGCAACGATGCCGGTTCTATTCATTCCAGTATTCACATCTATAAAAACGTTCAGCGATACGGGATGCCCAGAGGAAATAGCCAATAAATGCTGAGCTGATTCAATATTGTCTACCACACAGGAAAAGGTAGTAGTGGGGTATTGAATGATCAATTGAATAAAACGACTCGCCTTAGGGCCAACCGGCTGGTAAGCCAGCAATACATCCTTTGCTCCTGCCAAGGCAAGCATTTCGGCCTCCGCAATGGTGGCGCATTTGAATTTGTAAATCCCTGCCTCCAGCATCATTTTACACACTTCAGCAATTTTATTGGTTTTCACGTGCGGGCGAAGACGGTCCACATCATTATTTACCATTTGCTTCAATAGCCGGATATTTTCGTGTACCCGCTCCCGGTAAATGACCAATGCAGGAGAATCGATGGTCTCTATATTATTTATTTCATACCAGTTCATGATGCTTCTTTTACTCTATCTTGTTTTTACCCTATTGCTCAGCGTATGGGATACTTTTTTGTTACGAAATAATTAGCCCCCCCGAAGTCAGTATCAATTTAGGCTAGCTCGAATAAAGCTTCAATTTCCACTGAAATATTATCGGGAAGAGAACCCATTCCTACAGCACTTCTTACGCCAACTCCTAGATCATCCCCCCAGACTTTTGCAAACAATTCGCTGCAACCATTGATAACAAAAGGATGTCTTTCAAAACCAGGAGTACAGTTAACCATTCCTAAAACCTTCACCACCCTTTTGATTTTATTGAGCGATCCAAGATGATCCATCAGAGTGGCCAAAATAGCTAAACCAACTTGCTGGGCGGCCAGTTTCCCTTCTTCCATCGTCATAGCTTCGCCAATGCGTCCCACTACCAAGGTTCCGTCAATCTTTAGTGGACCATGTCCAGAAACATAACAAAGGTTTCCGGAAATTAAGCAGGGCTTATATACTCCGATTGGTTTGGGTGCCGGCGGCAATGCAAGTTGCAATGCTGTAAATCTTTCATCAGCTGTCATATTAATCTGTATTATCAATGAATAAAATAGTTTAGTGCCAAAACAGAAATCAGCCCCATTATCGAAACAAGGGTTTCCATCAGCGACCAGGTTTTTAACGTATCCTTTATTGACATATTAAAATATTCCTTAAACATCCAAAAACCAGAATCATTCACATGTGAAAACATCATGCTTCCTGCACCTGTTACCAATACCATTAGGTTTGGATCGACTCCAGTAGTTAAAATCATTGGAGCCACGATACCAGCAGTAGTTAATCCTGCTACAGTTGAAGATCCAAGTGATACCCGGATGATCGCTGCAATACTCCATGCAGCTAACAGAGGAGGTATATCCAAATTACGAACTAATACTGCAATTTGATCGCTAATTCCCGCTTCAATCAACACTTGTTTCAATCCACCTGCCCCACCTACAATCAATAAAATGATGGATATATCTTTTATTGAATCCGTCATAGTTTGCATGAGGTCTTTAATTTTCTTTCCATTTTTAATACCTAGACTGTAACTCGCAAATAACACGGTAATGGTCATTGCCACAATAGGATCCCCTAATACCTTGCAAGTTTTAGTGAAAAGGTTTTGAGAGGAAGTGGTAAGGCTTACAATCGTATTGAGCCCAATCAATATCACGGGTAACAATGCAGTAAAAACACTATAAAACATCGAAGGAAGTTCTTCGGCAGGCACATCCCTTCCCTTGAAAAGCTCCAATGGCTTTATAGTATATTTTTTTAAGGTAAGTGCAAATAAGGGCCCTGCAACTAAAATTGTTGGAATAGCTACCAACAAACCGTATAGCAGGGTAAGTCCAAGGTCAGCATTAAATTGTTTAACCAAAACAGTTGGAGAGGGATGGGGCGGAAGAAACCCATGGGTAACAGACATTGCTGCCAGCATGGGTAAGCCAATATACACAGCAGAAATATTGTATCGATAAGATAGGGTAATGATAAGAGGAACTACCAACACGAATCCTGTACCATAAAAAAGTGGAATACCGATGATAAAACCAGTCAACAATAAAGCCCATAAAATATATTTCCTCCCAAACATTTCCATTAAGCCGGTTGCAATTTTTTGGGCGGCACCGCTATCTGCAATTAACTTCCCCAACATGGCCCCTAGTCCAAGTATGATAACAATAGAACCCAATAAATCACCTATCCCCTTTTGAAGTGCATTGGTGATCGTGGAGATATCCATTCCATTAGAAAATCCAATCAAAATTGAGACTATAATAAACGCCAGAAATGGAGAAAGTTTGACCCAGGTAATTAATAAAATTAGCAGCAGGATGCCAATAATAAGGATAATGAAAGACATAATAGAAATAATAAGTTAGAACTAAAGATATATAAAAACATCAGCATCCGGATCAATGCAATCAAGATCTACTGAAAATAAATCACAACAGGAACAGAAACTAGTTACAAAGACCATTTTGAAATCCCCCATTGGATAAATGATAGTTTTTTCAATCATTCAATATTTCACTATCTTAGCCCATCAAAGATTGCTTTTATACCATTTATCCAATCACCAATTTTGGAATCAAAATATGGCTTACCGAATGGCGTATAGAATTTTTATAAAGCTGCAATACCAAACTAAATTAATTACCCATTTATTTATATAAAAATAATCCATTGCCTTTCATGAAATATTTATAGCTATGAAAGGTGTAAAAATGGTTGGTGACAGTATCCTTCCTTTTTTAAATTCAATAATCAAAAAAAATGAGACAAACCAACGTATCAAACAGATTGTATTCTTTGGATGCATTGCGCGGATTTGACATGCTCTGGATAATGGGCGCAGATAGATTATTTCATAGCCTTTCAAAAGTTACTGACAATTCCATTATCCAAACCATGAACGTACAGTTGGAGCATGTAGCATGGAATGGATTTGTTGCCTACGACATGATTTTTCCATTGTTTATTTTTATGGCGGGGGTAGCCACTCCCTTCTCAGTAGGCAATGCATTGGAAAATGGAACTCCTAAAAAGCAATTGCTGTATAGGGTAATCAAAAGAGGCTTATTGTTGATTCTGCTAGGAGTGCTTTATAATAACGGTGGTTTTGAAATTAAACCACTTGCTGAAATCCGAATCCCGAGTGTACTGGGCAGAATCGGATCCGCTTACCTTTTTGCCAATATCATTTATTTATATGCAGGTAAAAAAGCTCAGCAAATATGGCTGGCGGCCTTGCTCTTAGGCTACTGGATGCTACTTAGATTTACATCCGCCCCGGGTTTTGAACTAGGTAACCTGACAATGGAAGGAAACTTTGTTTCGTATGTTGATAGACTACTCATTCCTGGAAGATTGCACCTAACAGTGCATGATCCAGAAGGGCTACTTTCTACGATTCCCGCAATAGGCACTGGACTGCTAGGCATTATGACCGGAAATGTGTTAAAAAACCATACGGCCACCCCAACAAAGAAAGCAATCGGCATTTTCATGGCAGGGGTTATTTCAGTAACCCTTGCACAATTATGGAATCTTGTTTTCCCTATCAATAAAAATCTGTGGACTAGCTCCTTTACACTACAGGCAGGAGGATGGAGCATGATGCTAATGGCAATTTTCTATTACATCATTGATGTAAGAGGATATCAAAAATGGGCGTTCTTCTTCAGAGTAATCGGTATGAACTCCATCCTTATTTACCTATCTGGCGCTGTAATCAAATGGGCATATGCCTCCAAGGCATTGTTAGGCTGGATGGAGCAATTAGCAGGTCCTCCATTCGATGCGGTACTAGCTGTAGTCTCTATCTTAATTGTAAAATGGATATTTCTTTACATCATGTACCAAAAGAAAATTTTCCTTAAGATATAAAAAACATTTAGGCGTTGAGTGACTATTATGGACTCTTTTTTAACTCACTATTCTGCCGCCCTAACCTTGATCACACACTTTTTAACCACTTTATTTCCTCCAGGAGTAATATTAGGTCGGTGTGTGTCCAAAGGAAAGAACAGAAAAAATGTACCCGGACCAGCAACAAAAAAATTGCCGGATGCTGTATAGAAAGCCAAATCTGTATTGATATCATAAGGCTTGGTTACTGTAGCTGCTGCAACTGCGTAGATTCCCATTTTCTCTTCGCCGGAAATGATACATTGAATATCTATATATTTTCGATGCGATTCCCAGTTCGTAATTTCAAAATTTTTAGTAGGCGCTTCCGTAACAGAAGCAAATACATTGTCTCCATCAATTAGGTACTTTCCATTTGGAATTGAGTCGAGCTTATGCTCTTTTAAAAAACTAAAAGCCTTGTCCCAATAAATTTTATTAATCTGATATTGCCTAGCAAACTCCTTTTGATTGATAGAAGCATGAGGCTGCAACTGGGCGCCATTTAACCATTGTTTTTTATTAAACCATTTTTTAGCATCCTGCTTTGCCCATTCTTTAACAGTTTGCTGAGCAACTGAATCAAACGTTGCCAATAACACCAATGCTGCTAAAATCAAACAAATATTTTTTTTCATA
>CANIMM010000066.1 GCA_947468255.1 Chitinophagaceae bacterium
TGCAAATTGGGCAAAAACCTACGTTTTGTTTTAATATTCGAATGCGATACTTTGTTACCCGTAATTGGCCTCTTACCTGTAACTTGACATACTCTAGCCATATACTAATTTTTTGGACGGCGAAGGTAACAAAAGATTTTGGATTTGAACTAAGGTTTTTTCTTTTTTTTTCATTTTCATTGGTCGAGCAACTGAGAATGACAAGAAAAGAGGACATTTACGCCAGTGATTAACCGCTTTCTGTCGAAAAAAACTGCAAAACAAAGCGATCAATTAAGCGTTTTGCACCGCAACTGCCGGGTAATTTGTTCGGTTGGCTAGCCATACCCTAACAGTTTGAAGTATCACCGATAACAAAATAAGTGCTAACCCAAGGTAAAAATGAGCATCCAGCAATTGATTTTCCCTGAAAACTATAAAAGCCAGCGCAATACCATACACCGGCTCCATATTGTAGGCAATATTAGCCGTAAAAGGCGAAATCTTCTTTAACGCATTTAACTGCAGATCAAAGCACAGGGCCGTGCAGAAGCAAGCCAACACCAATAACCATCCCCAATCTGATACAGTGGGAAGATAATAGCTGGCAGGAAACTGGATTAGATAAAATGGCAACAAGATGGTCAGTGACAGCAATCCGCCTCCCAACTCATAGAGTGTTAAGGTAGCCGGACTGTACCGTATCAATAATTTTTTATTAAAGATGGGGAAAAGCGAACTCCCAATGGCTGAGATAATTCCAAAAATAATACCTACTTTATACTGCGGATGAAAATCAAAAATGATCCCTATACCTACAATCGATACCAGACTTAAGAGGATATCAACCAACACAATTTTCCTTTTAAAAAAAATGGGTTCAAAAAAAGCAGTAAAGAAACCAGCGGCGGATATACAAACTACTGCGATTGAGGCATTGCCATATTTTACACTGCCGTAAAAAGTTACCCAGTGGATGGCTACTATTAGGCCCACTGCAAATATTTTTAACGCCTCTTTAAATGGAATGAATTGCAATGATTTCTTACAATAAAGCAGCAATAACAGTGTAACCACGGTAATCAATAACCTATACCAAACTAGCAACCCCTCATTAAGGCCAATGAGTTTTCCCAGAATTGCAGTGAATCCAGCCAAAAAAACCGCGATATGTAGTTGAATAAAAGCCTTCCGCATGGCGCACAAAGATAGGGTATGGACTTTAGCATTTGACTTTTCCTTAAATTCGAAGCTTCCCTTTATTACTATCGGGAATGCATCCATACATTGAATGAAAATGAATGAGCATGGGTCGGTACAAAAAAATCATAAATAACTATAAACTAATGCTTGCAAACCACAAACCAATTATATTTGCCATTCCGATAGGTTTCGGGATATAATCAACCACTATATGACTTTTAAACGCATCAACAACATTTCTGGCTGGGCTATTTGTCTCATTGCCTGCACTGTTTACATTATGACAATGGAAGCCACCGGCAGTTTCTGGGACTGTGGGGAATTTGCTTCCAGTGCATATAAACTTCAGGTTCCCCATCCACCGGGAGCGCCGCTGTTTGTATTGCTGGGCCGATTATTTATGGCTCCCTTTGATCCGCAGCATGCTGCTACCGGAATTAATCTAATGAGTGCGCTATCTAGTGGTTTTACCATTCTTTTTTTATTTTGGAGCATTACCCATTTTGCTAAAAAAATCATTCGCAATAACAACGAAGAACTCTCTGGTCAACAAATATTTGCCGTAATGGCTGCCGGTACCGTAGGCGCATTGGCGTATACTTTTTCTGATTCATTTTGGTACAGTGCCGTGGAAGGTGAGGTATATGCATTGTCTTCTTTCTTCACTGCAATCGTATTTTGGGCAATGCTCAAATGGGAAGATTCGGTAACTGAAGAACAAAAAATTGGCATCACTGGGCATTTTACCAGCGCCGACAGATGGCTGATTCTCATTTTTTACCTAATGGGCTTGTCGATTGGTGTGCATCTGTTAAACCTGTTAACCATTCCTGCAATGGTGGTCATCTATTATTACAAACGCTATAAAGTAACGAACTGGGGGGTGGTAAGCGCGTTTTTAATTGGATGTGTTTTAACTGGATTTATACAAAAGGCCGTTATACAATGGACTATCAAGGGAGCAGGCAATTTTGATATTTTATTTGTAAATGATTTTGGTATGCCTTTCTTTAGTGGCTTCGCTTTTTTCTTTTTACTCATCGGGCTGCTGATATTTTTAGGATTGCGCATTGCCGTTAAGAAAAACTGGAATTTTCTCAGACTGGGGCTGTGGAGTTTTGCATTTATGCTGCTAGGTTATTCTACCTATTTCACTACGCTCATTCGCTCCAATGCAGACCCTGTGGTGGACATGTTTAATGTTGACAATCCAGTTAATCTAGTCGGCTACCTTGGTCGTGAGCAATATGGCGATTGGCCTATTTTGAAGGGACAGGATTTTACTGCCAGCCCGGTTGAGCAAACTATGGTGGAAACCTATATCAAAGGAAAGAGCCAATACGTGAAGAATGGCCGTAAGATGGAAACCACCTATGGACAGGAAGATCAACATATTTTTCCTCGTATGTGGGACCAAAGCAACGATCAAGGGCATGCAGATTATTATGCAAGTTTCGCCGAAATTGGAAAAGACCCCAAAACGGGCGAATGGCTTGGAAAACCTACGATGGGCGACAATATTAATTTCTTTGCACAATACCAGCTTGGTTGGATGTACCTGCGCTATTTCATGTGGAACTTTGCAGGAAAACAGGATGATATCCAAGGCGTGATAATGAATAACGTGAGAGATGGCAACTGGAAAACAGGAATCAGTTTCTGGGATAATGCCCGATTGGGAGATCAGCAATATTTACCCGACAGCATGAAGCAAAATAAGGCGAATAACAATTTGTTTGCCCTTCCATTAATTCTAGGATTACTGGGTATCTTTTTCCATTTTAAAAAGAATAACAAAGATGCCATTGTGCTGGGACTATTGTTTTTCTTTACAGGAATTGCCATTGTGCTTTATTTAAATATGGCCGGCAATCAACCACGGGAGCGGGATTATGCATTTGTTGGATCCTTTTATGTATTCGCTATCTGGATCGGATTGGGTGTATTATATGTTAGAGAATTGTTTTCGAAATACATAAGCGCTCCTATCGCCAATTATGCAGCAGCAGCATTGTGTTTATTAGCCGTGCCAATTATTATGGCTAATCAGGAATGGGATGACCATGACCGCGGTAAAAAAGTATTGGCTAGGGATCTTGCCATCGATTACTTAGAAAGCTGTGCCCCCAATGCATTGGTCATTTCATTTGGAGACAATGATACTTACCCTTTATGGTATGCCCAAGAAGTGGAAGGTGTCCGCAGAGATATCCGAGTAATTAATTCAAGCTTATTGGGTACCGACTGGTATATCAACCAGCTTCGCTATAAAGTGAACAAGAGTGATCCAATGGATCCCATCTGGACTGCCGACCAAATAGAGGGTGCAAAAAGAGATGTAGTGTATTATGCACCCAGGCCTGGTGTAGATCCAGAAAAATATATGGATCTCTACACAATGATGAAAGATTATGCAGGCAGTAATGAGAGCGCAAAAATTGAGCTTCGAGATGGAGATACACTCAATGTGTACCCCACCAAAAAAGTATTTATACCGGTAGATGTTGATTTGGTTCGCAGCAATGGAACTGTCAACCCGGAAGATAGTGTACTTTCAGAGTTGAGATTTGAAATTCCAAAGAGTGCATTGTATAAAAATGATGCTGCCATTTTAAATATTATTGCAGCCAATAAATGGAAACGCCCCATCTACTTTACTTCTGACTACCGCGAACTGGGATTCGGAGCATATTTGCGTCGGGATGGACTTACCAACAGGCTTGTACCAGTTGCCAACAGCCCGGTGAACCAAAAATGGGTTTACGATAAAATGATGAACAAATTTGTATTTGGCAATGCGAATGTAGCGGGTGTTTATTTTGATGAAGAGAACCGCAGACACCTCAATACTATACGGCTAGCCTATGCAGAAGCTGCAGGAAACCTTGCCGAGAACGGGAAAAAAGAAGAAGCCAGGAAAATATTGCAGAAATGCGACAAGGGAATGCTGGAAGAAAACTTTAGTTATGGCATGGTATCCCGCTACCAACAGCATAATTATGTTTCGCTTCAGTTTTTGGAAGCTTGCTATAAAGCAGACGATAAAGCGTTGGCAGAAAAAGTAGGAAAAAGTGTAAAGAGGGATCTTGAACAACAGATGAACTACTACTCCCATTTAGATGAAAGAAAGCAGGACCAATTTAGAAATGATAATGAGCAAGTGTCTAATTTTCTTAGAGGTATACAGCAAATAGAACAAATGTATAAAAATCCTATGCCAAAAGCAATAGAAATGCCCGGCTCAATCAAAAACACACCTGCCCCCCCTGCCCCAAAGCAGCCAAGCAGTTCAAAAAAATAACGAATACTTTTACGAAATAAGAAAATCCTTCTGCCAAAAGCAGGAGGATTTTCTTATTTAAAAAACGAACCAATCTTTCCTCTAAAATGTTTATTAAATTGCAGTTGCCATCGCTTGTCTTCTAAACATCTAGATACGCTGCAATGGCTTGATTATTTTATTTTATATTTTAAGTAAATTCATGGAAGGATATAACTTTTCAAAATTTGATCCTGCTCAAAATGGGAAGTCCCCTTTTGAGCAATTACTGGACATTTTCATGCAAATACTCACTCATACAAGCGGCGATGTGGGAGAAGCAATGCAATGGATGAATGAATTGGACAAACAATACAACCTTACCAAGGACGATTATGGCATGGGCGATTTTTATGAAGACCTAAAAGACAAAGGATATATTGGCGAGAAGGATGAAAATGGAGAAATAAAAATCACACCCAAAACAGAGCAAGGAATACGAAAAAAAAGTCTGGAAGAAATATTCGGTAAACTCAAAAAAACTAAACAAGGCAATCACAACACCTTCAAACCTGGTGGAGGTGATGAAATCAACCCTGAAACAAGACCCTTTCAATTTGGTGATACCCTTGAGCAAATTGATTTTACATCGTCTATCCGAAATGCTCAAATCAATCATGGCGTAGATAGTTTCCGGCTTCAGGAAGATGACTTGGAAATTAGGGAAACAGATTTTAAATCCCAGACCTCTACCGTGCTGATGATCGATATCAGCCATTCAATGATTTTGTATGGCGAAGACAGGATCACGCCCGCCAAAAAAGTAGCGATGGCATTGAGCGAATTAATACAAACCAAGTATCCAAAAGACACCCTTGATATTGTGGTATTCGGCAATGATGCCTGGATGATAGAAGTAAAAGACCTTCCCTATCTTCAAGTAGGTCCATACCATACCAATACGGTGGCAGGCCTCGAACTGGCGATGGATCTTTTACGCAAAAGAAGAAACCCCAATAAGCAAATTTTTATGATTACCGATGGAAAACCCACTTGCTTAAAAGTGGGTACCAAGTATTATAAAAACAGCTTCGGGGTAGATCGTAAAATCTTAAACCGCTGCATGAGCCTAGCTACCCAATGCAAAAAATTAAAAATACCGATCACCACTTTTATGATTGCCTCTGACCCTTATTTACAAAAATTTGTACAGGAGTTCACAGAAACCAATAGCGGAAAGGCGTTTTTTGCATCACTCGATAAACTGGGTGCATTTATGTTCAAAGATTTTGAAAGCGGTAAGCGCAAAACAGTATATTAATTTGCCTATTCAATAGAATGGCCATTGTAGGATTGAGGCGCTATGCGCTTTTTGACCGATGGCAAAATAAAAAGTAAAAAAATGACAAATAAAAAACCAAGCACTTTAGGCGAATTAAAAAAACAAGGATACAAATCCAAATCTATTAAAGATGAAGTTCGTGACAACCTCATCAAAAAAATAAAGGCAAAAGAAAATGCTTTTCCCGGGATACTAGGCTATGAAGATTCGGTAATACCCGATACAGAAAGAGCCTTGTTATCGCGTCATAATATTTTATTTTTAGGGCTGCGGGGGCAGGCTAAGACAAGGATGGCAAGACAAATGATTCAATTGCTAGATGAATATATTCCTGTAGTAGCGGGTAGTGAAATCAATGATGATCCTTTTGAGCCAATATCAAGATATGCGATTGATTTGATTGAAGAAAAAGGAAATAACACGCCCATCAATTGGCTTCACCGTAGCCAGCGATATGGCGAAAAACTCGCTACCCCCGATGTGAGCGTAGCCGATTTGATTGGAGATATTGATCCCATTAAAGCTTCCAATTTGAAACTTAGTTTTGCAGATGAAAGAGTACTGCACTATGGTATTATCCCACGCAGCAACCGAAGCATTTTTGTTATCAATGAATTGCCCGATTTGCAGGCGAGAATACAAGTATCCTTATTTAATATTCTGGAAGAGGGGGATCTGCAGATCCGTGGTTTTAAACTTCGTTTACCCCTTGACGTATTATTTGTATTTACTGCCAACCCCGAAGATTATACCAATAGGGGAAGCATCGTTACCCCACTGAAAGATCGCATCGAAAGTCAGATATTAACGCATTATCCAAAATCGATTGAAACTGCACTCGCCATCACCGAACAGGAAGCCAATATTTATCCCGAACAGGCAAAAATGGTTAACATCAGTGATCTGGTAAAAAGATTAATTGAACAGGTTTCTTTTGAAGCCAGAACGAGCGAATTGGTTGATAAGAAAAGTGGTGTAAGCGCAAGGCTTACCATTGCCGCTTATGAAAATGCAGTAAGTGCTGCAGAACGAAGGGCGATTATCAACGACGAATCCACCACACAAGTCTGGATCAGCGATTTGATTGGAATCATTCCTTCAATAACGGGTAAAATTGAATTGGTGTATGAAGGTGAGCAGGAAGGCCCTTACCAAGTTGCTTTCAACCTTTTGGAAAAAGCCACCCGCACCGTATTTGGCCAATATTTCCCCAATCCCGATACCCTCAAAAAGAAAAGAGGAAAGGAACTAACTCCAGAAGACACCCCCTATAAGGCAATCACCCGCTGGTTCGACAGTGGGAAAAACCTAGATGTGTTTTTTGAAACCAAGGATGAAGATAAAATTCAACTTTTATACAAAGTGGATGGGTTGCACGCCCTTGTAAAAAAACATTACAAAGCTGCCAACATAAAAGAGAATGCAATGCTCATGGAATTTGTACTGCACGGTTTAGCATCCTATTCCCTCATTAGCAAAAAAGTATTGGATGGTAAGATCGAATTTAAAGACCTGATGGGAAGTATGCTCAATATAAGCAACAAGAATTATGAGGGAGAATTTGATGAGGATGTATAAAAACAAAACAGCGCCAGGCAATTTATCTGGCGCTGTTTTACTACTAGTGCAAATTTATACACAAGAAAGGAATACGCTAAACAGTATTAATACATAAAGTAACGTATTCTAAATAATATTGACTTCTCTTTCTAAGGCTACTCCGAATTTATCTGCCACACTCGCTATGATCGATTCACTCAGATCCAATATTTCACTTCCGCTTGCATGCCCATAATTTACTAACACCAATGCCTGATTAGCGTGGCAACCTGCATCGCCCTTTCGATACCCTTTCCAGCCGCACTGTTCAATTAACCAACCTGCAGCCAATTTTACCTTGTCAACCCCCAAGCGATAACCAATGATAGCAGGGAAATCATTTTTCAGCGAAGCAAATTGCTGGGCTGTAATTTCTGGATTTTTAAAAAAACTGCCGGCATTGCCAATTTCTACTGGATTGGGTAGTTTACTGCGGCGGATATGGATGACGGCCTGCGAAATGGCTTGAATGCTTAATTCAGTAACTCCCATTGCCGCCAACTCCTGCTCAATGGCACCATAGGAGGTATTGAAAACTGGCACTTTATTTAGCCGATAGGTAACATTCAATATAATAAACTGATTGATCAGTCTTCTTTTAAAAACACTTTCCCTATACCCAAATTCACATTCCTGCAAATTGAAAGTAACTACCTTTTTATCGCTCAGGTGAAAGGCTTCCAATTCAAAAAAAACATCTTTTACTTCTACCCCATATGCACCAATATTTTGCATTGGAGATGCCCCCACATTGCCAGGTATCAGCGAAAGGTTTTCCATCCCAGCCCAATTATTTTGGATGCAATGAATTACCAACTGGTGCCAATTGACACCAGCACCTGCCTTAATATACACATAGGATTCGTCTTCATTGACCTTTTCGATTCCACCCAACTCGTTTTTCAAAACCAGTCCATCAAAATTTTCAGTAAACAATAGATTGCTTCCGCCTCCTAGAATAAGGCGTGGTAATAATTGGGAACTGGTGGATGGAGGAGTAAATTCGAGCTGTGCGCATAAATCATCTACCGAAGCAACGCGCGCGAAATAACGTGCCATTACATCTATACCAAATGTATTGTATTTTTTCAGCGAAATATTTTCTTCGATCATACTACTTTTTGTATTCTTGTACAAACTTGCTAATTAGTTGGCATCCACATCGGCAATCATAACCACTCCCTTAAATTTCTTTTCGGACAATAATAAATTAAACTGATTTTTGATTGCCTTTTTATACTGATGAATTTGTTTCATATCTAGGGGCAATTTAATCAGCAATTCCATTAGGTATTGGTTTCGAACCCTTGCCACCACAGGTGCTGCAGGGCCAACCACAAAATTATTCAAATCGATTTTTAAAGCAAGTCCCAATTTATTGGCTGCCTCATCCACTACTTCCTTTATCTTATGCTTTAACGTTATTTCAATAATTCTACTAAAGGGTGGATAAAAAAACTGCTGCCGATTGGCAATCTCAAATTCATACATTTTCTTATAATCATGCTGCTGCACAAATTGTAATATCGGATGGTTCACTTGTGTTGCTTGAATCAATACCTTTCCCTGTTCGTCTTTTCGACCCGCCCTTCCGCTGACCTGCTCCATTAATTGAAAGGCCCTTTCATTGACCCTGAAATCGGCAAAGCTTAGCAAACCATCTGCATCCAATATTCCAACCAGACTCACCTTTTCAAAATCAAGCCCTTTTACTACCATCTGTGTACCCACCAAAACGTCTATACGCTGTTGCTCAAATAATTGAATAAGATTATCATGAGCTGATTTGCCTTTTACTGAATCAACATCCATCCTTGCCACCCGTAAGTTTGGAAATTCCTCGTCCAACATTTCCTCAATTTTTTCTGTACCGAAATTTTTCTCCATCCAATTCACCGTTCCACAAGCAGGACATTCCGTTATTTTTGGATAGGTAGTACCACAGTAATGGCAATGTAGTTTATTAGAGTATTTATGTAGTGTTAACGTAACATCGCAATTTTTGCATTGGGGCAAATAACCGCAGGTGCCACATAATAGGTAAGGAGAATAACCCCGCCGATTTTGAAAAAGTATCACCTGCCGGCCATTAGCAACGGTCTGCTGTACCGCTTCTTTTAACTGGGGCGACAACATCACTTTTCCCTTCTGCACTACCTTACGTGTGTCGATGATCTCTATAATGGGCAAATGGATACCCCCAAACCTTTCATTCAATGCTACCAATCCGTATTTGCCTTTTTGGGCATTATAATAAGTTTCTATCGAGGGAGTGGCACTACCCAATAAAACCTTGGCACCAAAAAGGGAAGCATAAAAGATGGCTGCATCTCTCGCATTGTATCTAGGGGCTGGGTCCTGTTGCTTAAAGGAGGAATCATGCTCTTCATCTACCACTATTAAGCCCAATTCTTTATAAGGCAGAAATAAAGCACTGCGCGCGCCGAGTACTATCCTAGTTTCTCCTGTCTTGATCTTATTCCACAATTCTACCCGCTCATTATTATTAAATTTGGAATGATAAATGGCAATGTTGCCCCCAAAATGTAATTGTAGCCGACGAATCATTTGTGAAGTAAGTGCGATCTCCGGCAAAAGATAAAGGATCTGTTTACCCTGCTGATAATATGCTTCAATGAGTTGGATGTATAACTGTGTTTTACCGCTACTGGTAACTCCATGCAGCAGGCAAACATTTCGGCTAACAAAACTTTCGCGCACAGCTTCAAAGGCTTTTTGCTGTGCCGGACTCAAGTCAAAATTAAGTTCCATCGACTTGGGCAATGTCTTAATTCTGTCTACACTCCGCTTTTCAATGCGTACAATTTGCTTATCGGCAAGTCCCTTCAACTGGGCTACTGTGGCGCCCGATTTCTTTAAAAGTGCTGACTGGCTAACTTCCCCTTCCAATTTCATTAGGTGCAGATAACTCAAAAGCAACTCCATCTGCTTGGGCGCTTTTGACCAGTTGTTCAATAAATCGCCTAACTCTTTTTCATTCTCATACTTCGGGTACAACAGAATAAAATTTTCCATTTTGCTTTTGTACCGTTCACTTAATGCCTCCCAAACAATGCATACATTTTTATCGATCAACTTTTTAATTACCGGATAAACATGCGTAGCGTCCAGCACCTGCTGCACTTCTGTTAAATTCAATTGTTTTTTAATCAACAACGCTTCTGCTAACAGGTATTCCTCATTATCCAAACTCGAAAACTCATCCCCATATTCTTCGTTAAACAATAGGATCGTTTCGCTACTCAACTTAAAATGGGCAGGCAAAGCAGCTGCCATCACTTCTCCTTCACTACACATATAGTATTCACTCATCCACTTCCATAATTCCAACTGCTGCGAAAATACCAAGGGGCTGTCGTCGAGTACGTTTAATATATCCTTTGTTTGATAAGCCGGTGCATTCCCACTGATTGATTTTACTATACCGGCATACTTTTTATTTTTACCCAACACCACTTCTACCCTACAGCCAGGTTGAATTACTTTGGAAAAAATTTCAGGAACCCCATACGTATAAGTGGTAGGCAATGCGAGTGGGAGAATTACAGCAGCAAATAAAGAATTGCCACTGCTTAGCCCAATCACTCCAGGCAAACTATCAGTGGCCTGAACAGCAGCTGCACCAAATGAATCAGTTGGGTCCGCCTTGGCTGCAGGAATACTAAAAAGGGGTATTTGATTTTGATCACTCATTCAATATGTTTACAGCTCGATTGTATTTTAAGATGGTCTTATCCAACTTGCCTGGTAGGCAATCAATTTCTTTTCCATTAAATCGTACACCTTATTTTTCAAAAGTTGCAAATCATCCATGGTTAGTCCAACCACGCTAACTTCTTCCAAATAGACTGCCCTTGACCTTCCTGGCAACAATGTAAATATACTTTTGTAATGCATCCGATGGTGGGTATCCAAAAATAAAATTGGTTTAATGGGCGTTTGGGTTTCAATGGCAATTCTAAATGCCCCGTCATAAAATTGCTTTAATGGGTTGCTGGTCATATTAAATGTTCCTTCTGGGGCTATTACCACAGATATTCCCTTTCGGATAAACGATTTTAATTGCTGAACACTTTCTGCCCTTCTTTCAGCACTGCTTCGATCTACCATTACCACCGCATTCCGGTATAGAAAACCGAACACAGGTAGCTTAGCCATTTCCGATTTTCCTAAAATTCTGAATGGTTGATTCCGGATTGCCTTCATAATAATAGGAATATCCATATAGGAAATATGGTTAAAAACGAAAACATATTGTTTATTTTTATCATGCGGAACCTCAAAAAAATTGCGATGACGCATCCCCCAAAATAACATCATAGAATCCGCCCAAAACTGGCATAATCTATAAATCATATTCCCTCCTCTGGTTTTTCCAAAAAAAGAGGCTGCTATCACCAGGGGAAATAGTAACAGCAAAACAAGTATAAAAAGCAAAAAACCATACAGGGAAAAAAGCACCCTAAATGGTAAAAAGATATGTTTCATAATAAAAAGCGAATATAATAAGTTTATCACGCACCTGTATTTGGATTGTATTTTTAACCTTTGTTTGATGATTTTATACTTAAAACCACTGCAAAAAGACCGGGAATCAGGATTTTTCTAAAAATCCCTTTTATAATTCTCTCATTATAATCTGAATTCCCTTACCTTTGCCGTCCTAAATTTTGGTTATATGTTAGCAGTAGTAAAAATAGCAGGTCAACAGTTTAAAGTGAAAGCAGGCGATAGCTTGTATGTACCGCATATTGAAGGTAAGCGTGGTGACA
>CANIMM010000067.1 GCA_947468255.1 Chitinophagaceae bacterium
GATACCAATAAATTAGGACAGGGAAGGGACTCTGTAAAACAATTGTTGAATGACAATCCAGAAATGGCGAAAGAGATAGAAGCAAAGATTAGGGCTAAGATAGCAGAAAACTTGGTTGCGTAAGATTGACTATTTATTATGGGTTAGTAAATACAAGCCATTCCGAAAGGGATGGCTTTTTTTATCGGTTGCCCATTTTTAATTTAGAGAATGAATGTTTAAGAGAATGATTTGTGAAGACTAAAGGGCTTTTATGAACAAATAGCCTATTCGGATTTCAGATTCATGCAATTTCAAATACCAAAATAGTTAAAAAAAAGTAGTTTTGAATCAGTCCAAGGGGGTCAATTTTTATTACATTCGTAGCAGTATAGCATATAGAATGGAGGGGACTTTATTTATTTTTGCTGAATCCTTAATCAGTTTTATACCAATGAGTTTGCATTTCAGTGAAAATTACATTCTTGAAAACGACCGGGTAATGCTAAGGCCCTTAAAGCTAGCTGACTTTGAAAATCTGCTTCCATTTTCAATACATGAACCTGAAATATGGACTTACTCCCTAGTGCATGCAATTGGGGAGGAGGGGCTAAAAAATTATTTGCAACTTGCCATAGACGCAAGAAAGTCAGGAAAGGAATATCCTTTTATTGTATTTGATAAACGAACCAAGCAATATGCTGGAAGTACCCGATTCTATGACATTCAACCTGCTAACCAATGTTTGCAACTTGGTTTTACTTGGTATGGGAAACAGTTTCAGGGTACAGGCCTTAATAAACATTGTAAGTTGCTACTATTAACATTAGCGTTTGAACAATTGGAAATGCAGCGGGTTGAGTTTCGGGCCGATAGCAATAATAAAAAAAGCATTTTCGCAATGAAAAGTATTGGCTGTACAATCGAGGGTATTTTAAGGAGTAATGGAATTCGAACCGATGGAACTAGGAGAGACAGTATCGTATTGAGTATTTTAAAAAATGAATGGGAAGGCGGATTGAAAGCCGCATTAGTAAGTAAACTAATAGACTAGCACTATTCAATCACCATTAATTATTCAACGGTTGACTGTAATTATCGGTATTTATAATTTTGAATTTGTTTAAATGAAAAGTTCAAACAATATTGACCAATACATTGCCGGATTTCCTGAATCTACCCAGGCAATTTTAACGAGACTGCGATTGGCTATTAAAAAATCAGCGCCCGATGCAGCAGAAGCCATTAAATATGGCATACCAACTTTTACTTTAAGGGGCAACCTAGTACATTTTGCTGCCTATAAAAATCATATTGGATTTTATCCCACCCCTTCGGTAATTATTAATTTTTCTTCTGAACTAACAGGATATATAACATCTAAAGGTGCTATCCAGTTTCCTATTGGCAAACCAATACCCCTTTCGCTGATCAGTAAAATGGTTAAGTTTAGGTTACAGCAACAATTGAATAAGCCACCAAAAAAAATTGCCCACTAAAATGAACGCAGTAACTGTTTGCCCGAATATTTAATCAACTGTAGGGTCAATCAGAATAATTTGACCATTAGCGAATCCTATCAACTTTGCAATGTTGCCTTGATATTTTAAAATCCATAGGGGATGTAAGCAGATCAAACTTTCTTGATTACCATCTAAGGTTTTCTTATCTCTAATATTCATAAAAAACCTTTTCCCTGCTTATCTTTGCATCATGATTAAAAATACTTTGTTAAAAGCAACCGAAGCGGGCGCAAATGAGTTACAGCGCTTTTTTAATGGAACTTTTAAAATTACCAATAAAGAGGGAATCAATAATCCAGTAACGGAGGCAGACCATGCTTCTGAAAAAGCTATTTTTGAAGTGATTCGAAAAGATTTCCCCGATCATTTTATTTTGAGCGAAGAGGCCGGAGAAATAAAAATGGACAGTGAGTATAAATGGATCATTGACCCAATAGATGGCACGGTCAATTTTGCGAATGGGATTCCCCTTTGCTGTGTAAGCATTGGTTTGGAACACAACGGCACTATCATTATGGGCGCGGTGTATAATCCTAATATGAATGAATTTTTTTTCGCAGAAAAAGGGAAGGGTGCATTCCTCAACAATCAATCTGTTCATGTAGGTAATAAAACAGCTGTGATGGATAGTTGCCTTGCTACTGGTTTTCCATATACCTATGTAGATACACCAAATGGAAGTTTGGAAGTATTCAATACCTTAATTCGAAAAGGGGTTGCTGTTAGAAGGATAGGAAGTGCAGCGCTGGATCTTTGTTGGGTAGCAGCGGGTAGGTTTGATGGTTTTTATGAACATGTGCTTCAAGCCTGGGACAGTGCAGCAGGATTTTTAATGGTGGAAGAAGCCGGAGGAAAAGTAACCGACTTTGATGGCAATCCTTATTCTGTATACCAGCCCCAATTACTCGCCACCAATGGAAAAATTCATGACGAAATGTTGAAATTAATTAATCGTCCGCTAGAGTGGTAAGGGCAAACCAGTAAATAAAATATTTTTTGATTGGCTGTTAGTTTTCCATTGAAGGCTATTTGTATCCAGTAACTTAAATCATTAAAACATCCCCAACAATGAGTAACGAGCGCACGGAAATATCTTCTCTAGGAGAGTTTGGCCTGATTGACCATCTTACACAAAACAATGAAACTAAACTGGCTTCCACTATTTTGAGCGTGGGGGACGATGCGGCTGTGATTGACCATTTTGGCAAGCAAACCGTTATCACTACCGACATGCTCGTAGAAGGAATTCACTTCGACCTCATGTACACGCCGCTCAAACACCTGGGCTATAAAAGTGTAGTGGTTAACCTGAGTGACATTTATGCCATGAATGCTATACCCACCCATATTACCATCAGCATCGCTTTCAGCAATCGCTTTAGTCTGGAGGCAATGGATGAGTTTTACGAAGGCGTATATGCAGCCTGCGAAAAATACGAAGTGGATTTGGTGGGCGGTGATACCACCTCTTCTCAAAAAGGATTTGTGATTTCTATTACTGCCATCGGTGAAGTGGCGCCTGATAAATTTGTAAAAAGAAGCACTGCACAAAAAGGAGATCTGTTATGTGTGAGTGGTTTTGTGGGAGGCGCATTTTTGGGGCTAACAATTTTGGAAAGAGAAAAAAGAATTTTCGCAGATACCGGCTCTCAGCCCGACCTTGAAGACCAGGCATATATTGTAGGGAAATTATTGAAACCAGAAGCAAGAAAAGATATCATTGAATTTTTTGCAACGAGTGAAATTACGCCTACCGCTATGATTGATGTAAGTGATGGCCTTAGCAGCGAAGCGCTTCATATATGCAAGCAAAGTAATCTAGGTTGCATTATTTATGAAGATAAAATACCGGTGCATGAAGAAGCGCGACAATTTGCTTACAAGCTTGAGCTCGACCCTACCGCATGTGCATTAAGTGGTGGCGAGGATTATGAATTGTTGTTTACATTGTCACAAACGGATTATGATAAGATTGTACTGAACGAGCAAATTAGTGTAATTGGATACATGACTGAACCCGAAGAAGGCACCCATATCTTAACTCGTGGAGGAAACAAACATGCATTGGTAGCCCAGGGATGGAATCACCTCAAAAGCTGATTGGATGAACATCTTGGTATTTCTAAACTAGTATGCTAATCCATCCAGCACCATTTCAGTTATCAACTATCAGTTATCAATTTTACAATTCACCATTGCCCATTCACAATTGACCACATTAACATTGGTTGAAGTAAAGTATCGACGCCCCGGAATACCCTCATTCATGCAAAAGGAAAATTTCTTACTGTGTATAATTTGCTTGCTGCTATTGACGGGCTGTTATACCAGCAAGTATTTTGAGCCAGGCAAAAAGTTTTCAAAAGAGGTCCTGCAGCAGGATTATTCTTTGCTAAGAAATATTTTGGAAAAAAAGCATCCTGCCCTCTACTGGTATACTCCAAAAGATAGCATGAATTTTTATTTTGACAGCCTCTATCATACGATTACCGATTCAATGACGGAAAATCAGTTTGGCTGGAAAGTGCTAGCGCCGCTCACCAATAAAATTCATTGTGGCCACACCAGCTTTGGCATGAGCAAAAATTGGAATCAATTTATTAGAGGAATGAGAATACCATCCTTTCCTTTGTTTGTAAAAATTTGGGGCGATACAATCGTGGTAACCGGCGGTCTAAATCGAGCCGACAGCCTCTTTAAAGCAGGCACTTTACTAACCTCAATAAATGGAGTGAGCAATAGGGATCTGGTCCATCACATGTTGCAATACCTTCCATTGGATGGCTATTCAGACAATGTAAATTATATCCGTCTCAGCAGCAATTTCCCTTTTTATCATCGGTCTATTTTTGGCATTCATAACAATTATCGTGTAGGCTATATAGATAGTAATGGAATTGAAAAAACCGTTTTACTACCAATGTACAATCCCCTCTTAGATACAGTTGGCAAGCAGCAAAGATTATTGCGCCTTCAAAAGTATTCGCATCAAAAAATCAAGCGAGAAAAAAGATTGGGGGAACGATCGCTGGAGATAGATACAAGTGCTCGAACGGCCACCCTGATACTGAATACTTTTTCAAATGGAGAATCAAGGCATCTGCATGCTTTTATGAAACAATCCTTTAAAAAAATCAGTCAACAAAAAGTTAGTCATTTAATTATCGATCTGCGAAGCAATGGCGGCGGTGACGTGCCCTTGTATGTCAAACTTTCACAGTATATCCGGAATACCGAATTCAAGGTAGCAGACACGGTGTATGCAGTTGCTAAAAATCTTGCGCCATTTTCTGCAAATATTAAGCAAGGATTTTTGAATAATCTCGCATTATGTTTTCTTACTAAAAAGCATTCCGATGGCAATTATCATTTTGGATATTGGGAAAGACATTTATATCAACCGAAAACTAAACACCATTTTAACGGGCAGGTATATGTGCTCACGAATGGCCCTACCTTTTCTGCATCCACTCTTTTTTGTAATGCGGTAAAGGGACAGAAAAATGTGCTACTCGTAGGAGAAGAAACTGGCGGCGGCTGGCACGGGAACAGCGGCATCATGATTCCTGATATTACTTTGCCCAATACCAAATTAAGGGTTCGGCTGCCATTGTTTAAAATAGTTCAATACAACCATGTTCCAAAAGATGGAAGGGGAATTATGCCGGACATCTATATTCCACCCACGCTAGAAGGGGTTATAAAAAACATCGATCGAAAAATGCAAGCGGTGAAAGAATTGATCCTGATGTCAAATAAAGCGGACAGTATGAAACTAGCTACCGAAAATTAAAATCATCCGCATCTTTCCAAAATGGAAATTTTTTACGCACATCGTTCAACCATTCTTTTTGGAGTGTAATGGTAAAAATATCTTCTTCATCTGCCATATGGTACAGCACTTCACCAAGCGGGTCTATCACCAAACTATTACCGCTGTGGCTAACATTGTTTCCATCCACGCCCACTCGGTTTACACCTATCACATAACATTGATTTTCGATGGCTCTGGCGCATAGCAAGGTTTTCCATGCATGGCTTCTTCGCTCAGGCCAATTGGCTACATAGAGTAAAACGTCAAACTCCGGTCTTGTTTCGGGCGATTTCTGTGACTCTTCTTCAATGGATTTTTCTATTGGCACTATCCGGTTTCTTGCCCACAAGGGGAATCGCAGATCATAGCAAATCTGTAAATTTATTTTCCAACCTTTTACGGATGCAATGAGTCGCTTATTTCCTGCTGTGTAATATTTATCCTCTTGGGCCAATCCAAATAAATGTCGCTTATCATAGTATCCAAACTCCCCATTTGGCAACATCCAGATGAGTCGATTATAGAACTGCTCATTTTCTTCAATAATCAAACTGCCGGTTAAAATTATTTTATTGGAGGAGGAAATTTCTTTCATCCATTGCACGGTTTCACCCTCCATCGTTTCGGCAAATAATTTCGGCTGCATACTAAAGCCGGTGCTGAACATTTCGGGCAATACAACGATTTCAGTTTTTTCCTGCAATCCATTTATTTTTTTTCCTAGCAATTGCAGGTTGGCATTTTTGTTTTCCCAAACAAGGTTGGTTTGAATCGTAGTGATGGTAAGGGGTGCCATTTAGTGGTATTTGATAACAAATGTACAATATATGGGGACTAAGCGCCGTGCCATTTTATTTTATCAATTTAATTAGTACTTCTTGTATTAAGTCTCCTTCATATCCTTTCAACCTTAAATGGGTCTGTAATTTTTTCTTTTTTGCAAATCGATTTTTCTCGTTTTTTAGGGAGCTAAATTTTGCATCGGCCAGTTTGGATAGGGTGGCTAGGTAATCGGAGTCATTTATGGCGAATAGCGCTTTTTTGATACAGTAATCGCTGACATTTTTTATCTTTAATTCATACTTAATTTTGACTCGTCCCCATTGCTTTATTCTAAATTTTCCTCCCGCAAACTGAATTGCAAATCGCTCTTCGTTTAAAAAGTTTTCTTCAATCAGTTTACTGATTATTTCTTCTGCCTCGATGGTAGTCAAGCCAAATCCATATAGTTTTTCTTTTATTTCACTATGACAGCGTTCCTGATAAGCACAAAACTGTTTAATTTTTGGAACTGCTTGTTGGGGTGTGAATTTTTGCGAATACATAGGTTACAAAATTAACCGCGGCCCGATATAATCCAACCCTTTTTTTATCGTTGCTATCCTATTAACCTTCTAAATCTGCCAATGGTAAATGTTTTGGGGTATTGTCAATGGTAGCTTTATTGGGCGCTAAATGATTTTAATCCAATACGAATAAACTATTTTTTACATATCTAGCCGTTTTTTTTGGAGATTGTCTCATGGCTGCCGGATTATTGATATTATCTTGTTTGATTAGCTACAAAGATTTTATCTTTGGAAATATATATAAAACAATATTATGAAGTTTATCGTTTCTTCTTCGGCCTTACTTAAGCAATTACAGCAGATCAATGGTGTAATTAATGCCAATACCGTATTACCTATTTTGGAAGACTTTTTGTTTGAGGTAGAACGAAATAAGTTAACCGTAGTAGCTACTGACCTAGAAACCGTGATGAAGGTTCATTTGGACGTAGAAGCCAAGGATAGCGGTAAAGTGTGTATTCCAGCTAAAATATTAATGGATTCGTTAAAAAATATCGCAGAGCAACCCCTAACTTTTACCATTGACAAAAATTTCGGTGTAGAAATTACTAGTGACAATGGCAAATACAAGGTGATGGGTGAAAATCCGGATAATTTTCCTAAAGAGCCCGTAGCGGATGATGCCAATTCTTTTACCATGACTTCTTCTGCATTGGTTTCTGCAATCAATAAAAGTTTGTTTGCAGTAAGTAGTGATGACCTACGACCTGCTATGACAGGTGTATTTTTTGAATTGGATAAAAAAGGCCTCACTTGTGTTGCAACGGATGCGCACCGCTTGGTAAAATATAAGAGAACAGATGTAAGTTGTCCTAAAACTGACACGTTCATTGTGCCTAAAAAACCATTGAACTTGTTAAAAAGTGCATTACCAGATAATGATGACGAACTAACGTTGTCGTACAATAGCAATCATTTGTTTGTAAAACATGGCGGAACAGAATTGGTTTGTAGATTGATTGATGCTCGTTTTCCGGATTATAAAGTAGTAATACCAGTAGATAATCCTTATAAACTGGTATTGAACAAAAGTGATTTTCAAAGTGCCCTTCGTAGGGTGAGTGTGTTTAGTAACAAGAGTACCAACCAGGTGGCCCTTACCATTAGTGGAAGTGAATTGCAATTGGCTGCACAGGATATCGACTTTAGTTTTGAGGGTAATGAAAGAATGAGTTGCCAATATGATGGAGAGGATCTACAAATTGCGTTTAATGCAAAGTTTCTGATTGAAATGCTGAATGCTGCCGAAACGTCGGAGATTATTATTGAGCTGAGCACTTCAACCAAGGCGGGTATTATTAAGCCAACAGAGATGGAGCCGCACGAAGACTTATTGATGTTGGTAATGCCATTGATGTTAAATAATTAATCAAGGAGCTTCAAAACTACCCATTGGGGAGGTTTTCGAAGAGGAAATAATTTTCTACACTATTTTTTTTATTACAACAGGATTTGCCAAAAGCAGATCCTGTTGTGTTTATAGTAAAATCGAAAAAGGGCTTCCTGCATATTTTAGCTAGTTATTCTCATTAATTTTGATGACCTTGTGGTTTAAATTATATCATTATGTCGTTACTTATTTTAGGCATTATTCTTTTTTTTGCTGTCACTGCCTTATCAAAAAACAATCCCGCTACTTCGAAATTTGCAGGTACCGGTCGAATGGTAGCAATTGTATTGGTATTACTGGGTATCACCACTTCATGCATCAAACAAATCGATGCCGGAGAAATTGGCGTTAAAGTATTATTCGGAAGTATTCAAAAGGATGTGATGATAAGTGGCCTCCATTTTATTAATCCTTTATTGGATGTAAAAAAGTTGGACGTCAAAACACAGAACTACACGATGAGTGGAGTACATGATGAAGGCGACAAGGCTGGGGATGATGCCATCAAAGTGCTTACCAGCGATGGGCTGGAAGTGACCATCGACCTTACTGTTTTGTATCGTGTGGTAGCATCCGATGCGCCCAGGCTGTTAAGTGAAACCGGGGATGATTACAGGGATAAAATTGTTCGACCAATTACCCGCACAAAGATCCGAGATAATGCAGTTTACTACCAGGCGGTAGATTTGTTTGGTTCAAAAAGGGATGAATTTCAGCAGCGCATATACAAAACGATCGAGGAGGATTTTAAGAAAAGAGGGTTGATGTTAGAGCAATTATTGGTAAGAAATATTACCCTACCCAACTCAGTGAAAGCCTCTATCGAATCAAAAATTAATGCTGAGCAGGATGCAAAAAAAATGGAATTTGTAATACTGAAAGAGAAGCAAGAGGCTGAGCGAAAAAGAGTAGAAGCGCAGGGTATTGCCGATTATCAAAAGATTATTAATACCGGGCTCACTAATCAGCAATTACAATATGAGCAAATTAAGGTAATGCAGGCATTGGCACTAAGCCCCAATGCAAAAGTGATTGTAATGGGAAAGGGAAATAGCCCCCTAATTATAGACGGAAAACAATAAATGTTTGCCACATAAAAAATAAACCAGGACAATGAGATGTCCTGGTTTTTATCTTTACCAACTTTAATAAAATCGCAGTAAAAGAAAATTTAATTTTGGAGCATATCAATTAAGCAAACTGTATGAATCTGGTGACCGTAAAAACATTTGACAATTATTTTTCTGCCAATATTACGTTAACCAAACTACATGCAGAAGGAGTGGAATGTTATTTGAAAGATGAATATACTGTAACGCTGGATCCCATTCTAACCAATGCAATTGGCGGCATCAAGTTGGTGGTAAAGCAAGAAGATGAAATATGGGTACGACAATTATTGGAAACCTACGAACAGGAGTATCTAAAAGCCGCCACCTGTCCAACATGTGGGAGCAATAATTTTTCTTACCTGACAAAGCCCGGTGCTACTAATTATTTAACTGCTTTGTTTACCTGGATATTTTCGAGTTATGCAGTAGCACCCTACTATGTATATCATTGTGAAAATTGCGGATATGAATGCGAACGATTACCTGAAAAAAGCATAGAGGAGATGGAGGACTAATTTCTTATCTCTCTTTCTCTCTATTTTTTATCTCTTGGGTCCACATTATTGCTAACTTTGAGCCTATTAATTTTTTATAATGAATAAAGTCGCGTTGATACCTGCTCGTTATGCCGCTACTCGCTTTCCTGCAAAGCTTATGCAATTGCTCGGCGATAAGACGGTTATCCGGCATACCTACGATAATACCATTGCCACCCGATTATTCGATTCGGTAATAGTAGTGACCGATAGTGATATTATTTACGATGAAATTGTAAGCCATGGCGGCAAGGCAATAAAAAGTACAAAGGAGCACGAAAGTGGCAGCGATCGTATTGCTGAGGCGGTGGCTGCAATGGAGGTGGACATTGTGGTGAATGTTCAGGGCGATGAACCCTTTGTTCAAAAAGAACCGTTGCAAAAATTATTGACTTTATTTGAAGGGGAGGCCGGCAAGCACTTGCAGGTAGCATCTTTGATGCAGATAATGACTGACCCGCAATTGATTGAAGACCCTAATTATGTTAAAGTGGCGGTTAATCAAAATATGGAGGCTTTATTATTTAGTAGGAGTGTAATTCCATATCACCGCGACAAGAAGGAGGCTCCTATCTATTATGAACATATTGGCGTATACGCTTTTCGTAAACAAGCCCTGATGAATTTCACTTCTTGGCCAATCACCCCGTTGGAAGCTGCCGAAAAAATTGAATGCCTTCGTTATTTGGAAAATGGGTTATCCATCAAAATGGTAGTAACCGAATATATGGGGGTAGAAATAGATACACCCGAAGATTTAATCCGCGCAGCAAAACTATTATAATTACTAGCCTGTACTATCCAAACAATAGTAAACATTCGTATTAAAACTACCCTATCTCCCCAACAGGAATACCTTTTTGAGTTAAAAAACCAAGAATCATTTTTATTAGCTAGGGACAGTTTGTGCTTATGCCTTTAATCGACGCTACAATTCTTCAGTGTAATAATTAACTATTCAAATTGCTATTATTTGACCGAATAATGCTATTCCACTACCTAGTAAAACAATTACTATTGTAATTCATTTAAAAATAACGATTGCCATGTCAAATCCCAAGCCAACATTTAAGCCCCAGTATGATAATTTCATAGGTGGGCAATTCGTTCCTCCCGTCAAGGGAGTCTATTTTGATAATATTAGCCCAATCGACGGTAAAGTTTTTACAAAAGCTGCCAGGTCGGGTAAAGAGGATGTCGAATTAGCCCTAGATGCCGCTCACAAAGCATTTGCTACCTGGAGTAAAACTTCGGCGGCATATCGATCAAGTATTTTAAACAAGATTGCCGATGTGATGGAAGCAAATCTTCAACATTTAGCAACCATTGAAACCATTGATAATGGAAAGCCGATTAGAGAATCTGTCAATGTTGATCTGCCATTGTGTATCGATCATTTTAGATATTTTGCAGGGGTAATTCGTGCCGAAGAAGGGTCGATTTCTGAACATGATGCAAATACAGTAAGCATTTGTTTGCATGAACCACTGGGCGTTGTAGGGCAAATTATTCCATGGAATTTCCCACTGCTAATGGCTGTTTGGAAATTGGCTCCCGCATTGGCTGCCGGATGCTGTGTAGTGATGAAGCCAGCTGAACAAACACCTACTTCCATTTTATGCCTAATGGAATTATTAAAAGACGTTATTCCTGCAGGGGTAATCAATATCATCACAGGTTTTGGACCTGAAGCAGGGAAACCCTTGGCCCAGTCACCAAGAATTTCCAAGGTGTCATTTACTGGCGAAACTACCACGGGGCGTTTGATTATGCAGTATGCATCTGAAAACCTAATTCCTGTAACGATGGAATTGGGAGGCAAATCTCCTAACATTTTCTTTCCATCAGTGGCAGATGCGGATGATGACTTCTTTGATAAAGCCATCGAAGGTGCGGTTTTATTTGCTGTAAACCAGGGGGAAGTTTGCACCTGTCCATCTAGAATTTTGGTGCATGAAAGTATTTATGACAAGTTTATGAGTCGGGTAATTGAGCGGACAAAGGCAATCGTAATGGGCAATCCATTGGATAGCACTACCATGATGGGTGCTCAGGCCTCTAACGATCAATATGAAAAAATTCAATCCTACTTAAAATTAGGTGTCGAAGAGGGAGCTGAATTACTTTGCGGTGGCGGTGTTCAAAAGCTGGCAGGGGAATTGGCTGGCGGCTATTATATTCAACCAACTTTATTTAAGGGAAATAATTCGATGCGGATTTTCCAAGAAGAAATTTTTGGTCCCGTAGTTTGTGTGACCACCTTTAAAACGACCGAAGAAGCCATCGCTATTGCCAACGACACTTTGTATGGCTTAGGTGCTGGAGTTTGGACAAGGGATGCACACGAAATATACCAAGTTCCA
>CANIMM010000068.1 GCA_947468255.1 Chitinophagaceae bacterium
AAATAACTTATAGGCAATATTGCCCTACTTCCAGCGCAACACTAGGCTACATCTTCTACACGCAAAAAGTTATTGGCATTGACCTTTGGGATGAATGGCTGAAATTACTGGTGAATTGATCCACTTCCCGGGCATTAAAAAGCCCGGAGTATATCCGGGCTTTTTAAATGTATTGAACTGATCAATTATTTTGACACCTCTTTTGCGGCGCTCATCTTTATTAAAGTTTCCAATTGTGCTTTTCTGTTGGCTTCAATTTTGTCGTGGTGAATAACCGAAAGTGTTGGTGCGATTACCAAACTTACAATACTCATCAATTTGATTAGAATATTCATAGAAGGACCAGAAGTATCTTTAAATGGATCCCCTACGGTATCACCCGTTACAGAAGCTTTATGGGGTTCTGACTTTTTATAGAACATTTCACCATTAATGGCTACTCCTTTTTCAAATGATTTCTTTGCATTATCCCATGCACCACCTGCATTGTTTTGAAACATACCCATCAATACTCCACATACGGTAGCACCTGCTAAAAATCCTCCCAACACTTCTGGTCCGAAGATAAAACCGATGATAAGGGGAGATAATAACGCAATTGCACCCGGCAACATCATTTTACGAAGCGAAGCTTGCGTAGAGATGGCTACACATTTATCATATTCTGGTTTACCAGTTCCTTCCATAATACCAGGGATAGTACGAAACTGCCTGCGTACTTCTTCTACCATCGCCATAGCGGCTTCTCCAACAGCGCGAATAGCGAGTGAAGAGAATATAAATGGAATCATTCCACCAACAAATAATCCAGCCAGTACATCGGCACGGTAAATATCGATACCGTCAATTCCAGCAATTCCTACGAAAGCTGCAAATAAAGCAAGCGCTGTTAATGCTGCAGAAGCAATGGCAAAGCCTTTTCCACTAGCAGCAGTGGTATTTCCTACGGCGTCTAAAATATCTGTTTTTTCTCTTACATCAGCAGGTAATTCACTCATTTCAGCAATTCCACCTGCATTATCAGCAATCGGTCCAAATGCATCGATTGCTAGTTGCATGGCGGTAGTGGCCATCATTCCAGCTGCAGCAATTGCCACACCATATAATCCAGCACAAGCATAAGATCCGTAAATACCTGCAGCCAATACCAATATCGGTAGCAAAGTACTTTCCATGCCTACAGCCAGACCGCCAATAATGTTGGTAGCATGACCAGTAGCCGATTGACGAATGATACTCATTACTGGGCGTTTACCCATGGCCGTATAATATTCTGTAATAATACTCATTAAAGTTCCTACTGCAAGGCCAACCATAATAGCGCCGAATATGCCCATTTTGGTGAATTCGTGCCCCCGCAAGGTCATGGTATCCGGCATCAGCCAGTTTACCAGAAAGTAGGAAGCAACTGCAGTTAAAACAATGGAACCCCAGTTACCCATGTTCAATGCTTTTTGTACTGCATTGGTACTAAGTCCAGCATTTTCTGATATACGAACAAAGAAAGTACCGATAATGGAAAATATAATTCCCATCGAAGCAATCAGCATCGGTAAAAGTATTGGAGACATGCCACCGAAATGATCAGTTAGAGCACTGGTTTCTCTACCCAACACCATGGTAGCTAGAACGGTAGCAACATAAGAACCAAATAAATCGGCTCCCATTCCAGCTACATCGCCTACGTTGTCACCCACGTTATCAGCAATAGTTGCTGGGTTACGGGGATCATCTTCAGGAATGCCGGCCTCTACTTTTCCTACTAGATCAGCGCCTACATCTGCAGCTTTTGTATAAATTCCTCCTCCCACTCTTGCAAATAAAGCGATGGACTCGGCACCCAAAGAGAAGCCAGTTAATATTTCCAAAGTCCGTTGCATTTCAACACTATCAACAGCGGCCTCTGGAGCAAAAACCATTTTTAAAATAATAAACAATCCGCCCAGTCCTAGTACCGCTAATCCTGCTACACCCATGCCCATTACCGATCCTCCGGTAAAGGAAACAAGTAGCGCTTTACTCAAACTAGTTCTTGCTGCTTGGGCAGTCCGTACGTTTGCTTTAGTGGCTACTTTCATTCCAATAAAACCAGCAAGTGCGCTAAAAAAAGCACCTAGTACAAAAGCCAGCGCAATACTCCAGTGGCTATTTTCGTTGCTATAGCCCATAATACCTAGCAGAATGGCGCCAATTACAACAAAATAAGCAAGAATTTTATACTCGGCTTGTAAGAAAGCCATTGCACCTTCAGCTATGTAGGTGCTAATCTCTTTCATGCGTTCGTTTCCTGCATCTTGTTTAGATACCCAGGCAAACTTTACAAATGTATACAATAGGCCTACTATGCCCATTGCAGGAATAACATAGATCAATAATTTGTCCATATATAAGTTCTAATTTTTGGAGGGCAAAAATAGGGTAATTGCTGCAAAAAATGGCAGAATTGGATAGATTCTTAATAATAACAGGTAATTTTTTTTTATAATGTATTTTTCCTTGATATTCTTAGCATTGGCTAACCAATTTGGTAAAGGTTCAAATGGTTGAATTTATAATAAAAAAGGGATCCTAAGTAAGCTTAGAATCCCTTTTTTTAATTATTTTATTTGAATACTAAATGTCTATTGCTTCGCCATAAGCCACTGCAGTGGCTTCTTTCAGCCCTTCACTCATGGTAGGGTGAGGGTGAACGGTATTTAATATTTCATGAGCAGTAGTTTCCAATTTGCGCGCTACTACTGCTTCCGCTATGTTTTCCGTAACATTCATGCCAATCATGTGACAACCTAAAAATTCGCCGTATTTGGCATCATAAATTACTTTTACAAAACCCTCCGTAGCACCTGCTGCACTTGCCTTACCACTGGCCATGTAAGGGAATTTACCCACTTTTATTTCATAACCAGCTTCTTTGGCTGCTTTTTCAGTATAGCCTACAGAAGCAATTTCTGGTGAACAGTAAGTACAGCCAGGGATATTGTTATAATCAATTGGCTCGGGGTGGTGCCCACTTAAATGTTCAGCTGCATTGATCCCTTCTTTGGAGGCAACATGTGCTAGTGCTTGGCCGGGAGTACAATCCCCAATCGCATAAATGCCAGGTACATTGGTTTGTCCGTTGGCATCTACTATTATTTTCCCTTTTTCTGTTTTAATTCCCAATGCTTCCAGCCCAATGTTTTCAATATTGGCTACAACGCCTACCGCACTTAAAACGATGTCCGCTTCTAAAATGATTTCGCCTGTAGGGGTTTTGATCTTTGCTTTAACACCTGCTCCAGAAGTATCAACACTCAACACTTCACTATTGGTCATAATGGTAATGCCTTGTCTTTTAAATTGTTTTTCTAATTCCTTGCTGATATCTTCATCTTCTACAGGTACTATGCGGGGCATAAATTCTACGATGGTAACTTTAGTACCAAGGGTATTATAGAAATAAGCAAATTCGGAACCGATGGCACCACTACCACAAACGATCATGCTTTTTGGTTGAGTGGGCAATACCATTGCTTTGCGGTATCCTATGATTTTTTCGTCATTGATGGGCATAGTGGGTAGTTGGCGAGCCCTTCCTCCCGTAGCTATAACAATATTTTTCGCTTCCTGGATTTGTTTGGAGCCATCCGCAGCAGTTATTTCCACTTTTCCCGGAGCTATCAGCTTACCAAAGCCCATGATTACATCAATCTTGTTCTTCTTCATCAGAAACTGGACGCCCTTACTCATTTTATCAGCTACACCTCGACTGCGTTTGATTACTCCTTCAAAATTGGTACTGGGGTTAGTGATGTTAATTCCATAGTCAGCGGCATGTTTTGCATATTCAAATACCTGGGCACTTTTCAGTAACGCTTTGGTGGGGATACAGCCCCAGTTAAGGCATACGCCACCCAGACTTTCTTTTTCAATGATTGCTACTTTTTTTCCTAACTGACTTGCCCTGATTGCAGCAGGGTATCCGCCCGGACCACTGCCTAACACAATTACATCGTATGCCATGATTTAATTAATTTGTAGTTTGAAAGATTTTAACCGGTTACCCAACACTTGTCTACTGTTTGGTTGCCAGTAAAAGAAATGCAAAATTAGTTCGAAAAGAGGGATTAGCCAAAAGCGAATTAAAACAGCTCCAACTAAAAAAACTAAATATCTGCACCCCTATACCCCTAAACTCCTAATCTTCTAAATCCAAGTAAAAGGACTCCAACAAAATAAAAACCCCTAAACTCCTAAACCGATTACAAGAGCCGGTTATTTTTCTCTTCGATTTCCCTGTCTTCTGCTATGGATCGGAGTGATTTAATACTTACATTTAATTCAAATCCAATCAGTAGTACCAGTGAATTAATATAGATGAGTGCCATAAAAACAATGATTGTCCCAATCGATCCATACAAGGCGTTGTACTTTCCAAATGTGTCAACAAAATAGGAAAAGCCGAGGGTAGATAAAATGCTTAAGACTGAACCCAGAATAGTTCCGGGAGAAATCAGTTTCCAACGTTTTTCTACAGCTGGGGCGAATTTATAAATGAAAGCAATAGAATAATAAACTAGGGTTATTATAAATAACCATCGAACATAATAAATGATTTCTCGTAGGGAAGCACTTTCTACTCCGATCCATTTTAGTGCGGCCCCCTGGGTAATGAGTAAAATGAGGCAACCCAACACCAACAGAAAAATAAGGGAAGTTAATTTGATAGCCATCCATCGATTATGAAGGTCTTTTCTTTTTTCAAAGCCAATATAATTTTTATTGAAAGATCGCATTAGTCCCATCATTGCATTGGAGGCAAAAAATAATGCCAGTATCAAACCAAAGGATAGTAATCCAATCTTTGAATCATCCAGAAAAGAATCTACGAATCTGATCAGGTATTCATTGTGAACCTTTGCAGGAATAATATCCAGTATCAGACTGTGGAGCTCTTTTTTAATGCTTCGTTTAGAAATGAAAGGAAGGTGGGGCACCAGCGTAAACAAAAAAAGGAAAGAAGGAGGAATTGCCATGATAAAATTATAGGCAATTGCAGAAGCCCTTTCAGTAAGGCCAACAGTTTTGACCTGCTTGAAAAAAAATTTGATTACATCATACAATGGAACACCTTCAAAACCTGGCAGGTACCAATGTTTTGTTTTCCGTAAAATAAATCTTACGGGGAATAGGGTTAAAATAATACGTTCTAGTTTTGTCATCAGAAAATTTTCCTCTTGCTTGCTAATGTCAGTCTGTTAAATTTAATCGAAAGCTTGCATAAATGCAATTTCCCAAACCGGTTGGTTGCAACCACAAAGTAATCTATTCAAACAAACAATTTGGTCTTGATGGATATGATTTACTGGGGAGTTTGTTTTAAATTCATAAAGCTATCGAGTGCCAGCTGATATTCCTTGGCAAAACGCATGTGTTCTTTATAGGTAGTTGAAAAATTTGAAAATCCTTTCAGATCTGGTTTTGCTACAAAAAAAAGATACGATGTAGAAGGTGAATTCAATATGGCATCGATGGTTTTTGTAGATGGTGTGCAAATTGGCCCAGGAGGCAGACCTACATTCAAATAGGTATTGTAGGGTGATGGATAATGTAGGTGTTTAAAATAAATCCTTTTTAGGCTAAAATCCCTCATGGCAAATTTAATGGTAGGGTCTGCAGCGAGATTCATTCCGATCTTTAGCCGATTTAGGTAAACACTGGCTATTTTCCCTTTATCAGCTTCCTGATTGGTTTCTTCTTCCACAATACTTGCTAGCGTGTATGCCTCTATTGGACTAAGGTGTAGGGCCTTGGACTTTTGCCTTCGTTCATCATTCCAAAATATTTCCTGTTGGTCGTGAAGCTTTTTTAAAATTCCACTCGCCGAGGTATTCCATAAAAACTGGTAGGTATTTGGAATAACAGCGCTTATGACGGTATTGCTATCGAGTTGGTATTTTTTCAGCGAATCATTATTGCTTAAAATGGCCATAAAATTTGCGGAGTCACATTCGAAATTATCGCCAATTTTTTTTGCAAAATCTTCCTTGGTTCTTAGTTTATTGATGACCAGGTTGATGGCAGTTTGATTTCCCCGCCTAAGTTTTTTTACAATCGAATAGATACTGGATCCTTTTTCAATTAAGTATTTTCCCGGTCGGATTTTTTTTTCGTAGCCTGCTATTTTTGATACCCATTGAAAAACAGCAGGATTTTTGACGATTCCTTCAGCAACAAGGTTGTTAATGACTTCAGGAAAGCTGCTATTTGTTTTTATATAAAAAACCTTTTTATTTTCACTAAAATTAGTATCACTGCTAAAAAAATAAAATATGGCCACCAATGCCATTAACAATAATGAACGGGTTATTATTCGTGTTATTTTATTTTTGTTAGCCATAAAATAGGATTCGGTTCAATAATTCCTAAAATTAAAATAAAAAACCCCGTCAAAACTGACGAGGTGTATAAATTTACTATAAAATAATTTATGGCTTTTTAGAAGTATCAACTGCGCCTGGTAAAGGAGTAGTGGTAGATTGTTGGGGAGCAGTAATCGGTGCTTTATTGATCAATTCGTCATTTTTAGACGACCCACCTGCTGTTTTTGGTATAAAAACCGGTGAAACAACACATAAAATACCTACAATTGCCGCAAATACCCAAGTGCCTTTTTCAAGCACATCCGTAGTTTGCTTTACACCCATCAGTTGGTTACTGAATCCACCCAAACTGCCTGATAATCCTCCACCTTTGGGGTTTTGAACCAATACGATTAAACCTAAAATAATCGAGGCTATAATTACTAATATTCCGAATAAAATTAACATATCAATGTTCTTTTAGTTGATCAATTTTGGCTGCAAAGTAAGCACTTTTGGAGGGATTGAGCAAACTTAATTTTTTATATACGTTTATCGCTTTTTTTACCTTTCCTTGCTGGATCAATACTTCCGCCATTGCTTCTGTTTCTACCTCCGTCTCCAAATTGGAAGCTTCAGCTAATTGTTGAATGGATAAGTCAGCTTGCTCGCTTTGTAATGGTATTTGATCTGGCTGCAACTTTTTCATATCTTTTAGCCATTCGGTAAAGCTTTTTAATTGTTTGCCCAATTTATCCGAATTCAATGCCCTACCACTTAATTTGATACCTAAACTGGCAAAGTAATCGGAAGTGTGTAAAGGTTCAAAGGTAATTTTGTCTTCCGTTATGTCGGCTGTATTGATATTTAATTTAAATTGAAATGGTGCAATCATTTGATCTGGAAGAGTTTCTTCTTCTAGATCCTCTTCATTTTCAAGTGGTGTATTTCCTTCATTAAAGTGGCTGGCTGGAATGATGGCTACTTCATTCAAGCTTTGAGCTACACTGTTCAACGCAACTTCCTTGGGTATTTCAGCCACCTGCGTTTCAATTGAAGTACTGGTTGAAAAATCTTGTTTTATTTCAACTGGTATTGCATCAATAAGTGCTTGTTTTTCTGAAAAAGTATTTGTAGTAGCGGGCGTTATTGGTAAATCAGGCGTAGGTGACAGGGTTTCCTGCAGTTGAAATTGCAGCCAATACGGATTATTAAAAAGAATAGCCGTCTTGGCAGCTTGCTTGGCATAGTCAACTGATTGCTTTTCGGTTTGGAGTAACAGATAAAATTGCGCGATCGAAAAATAGGGATGCGCTGCAGCAATCTGGGTAAAATACGCCTTATTATCCGTAGGGGATATTTTTCGTTTAAATATTGTTTCAAAAAGTAAATCACTGTTACCCATAGTCCGAAGATAAATTTAATAATGCTTGTTCAGTAAATTATAAACCGATTTATAATTTACCAGTTTGAAAATATTTTATTGAACATGCCATCCACCGTATTTTTAATGATCTCAGGAAACAAGGCAGTTTGTGCCTGTTCCAGGCTTTGTGTAGCCGGGAAGTCAAAATTATTGGAAAGGTCGGTTTCAAAATTTTTCTTTTCATCGAGTGAATTCTTGAAAATCAAGTGAAAGGAAACCGACAGTCGGTTGGTACTTGCGTTATTTCGCGAAATACCACTGGTGCTGACATTGTATTCCGAAACATATCCGCTGATGTCATAATGTGCATTGTCATCATTGGTTTGGCGAAGGCGGGTGCTTCCAATTACCTTTTGTTTCATTTTTTCTGTTAGTTGTGGTCCCAATTGCGGATTGACATACCGTGCTTTGTTTTCAAAGTAATTTACCCGAAATGTTTTTACTTCTAGTGGAATAGGAGAAGTGTCTTTGAAAGAGTATTTGCAGGTAGCAAAGCTAAAAACAGCAATCACCAATAGACTTAGGGGCAATCTAAAAAGAATGTTTTTAAATTGACTTTTATTTCCATTGGGGGATTGCACTTTGTGCATTTTAATCTTCAATATCATATTCTTTCAGTTTTCTATACAAGGTTCTTTCACTTATTCCAAGGTCAGAAGAAGCGTCTTTTCGTTTACCCTTATGTTTTTTCAGTGCTTTTATGATTAACTCCTTTTCCTTATCCATGATGCTCAGCGATTCCTCAATAGCTTCATGGTGGTGGATATCGTCCGCTTTTTGATTAATAAAAACAGCCTGGCTCGACTGTCCAAAATTGCTGCCCGAAACCGAGGGTTTATGATCGGGCATCATGCCATCCAAATTATTATTGTACATCGGAATATTTTGGGCCATTCCAGGATTTTGTAAAATTTCAAAGAACATTTTCTTTAATTCATTTACATCCTTTTTCATGTCAAAAAACAACTTGTATAGAATTTCCCTTTCATTGGCAAATTCCTGCTGACTGAGTGCCGCCTTCCCTCCAACTAAAACGGGTAGGCGATTAAAATTATTTTCCGGCAAAAAGTTTTTTAATTCTTTAGCTGAAATGTTTTTTTCTTTTGATAATACGGATATCTGCTCTGCAATATTTTTAAGTTCCCTTACATTTCCTGGCCAAGGGTAGCTCATAAGTAATGCTTTTGCCTCTTCATCAAGCTGGATAGGAGCTCCTTTGTAGCGATCTGAGAAATCTGCAGCAAATTTTCTAAATAACAAGGGAATGTCTTCTTTTCTATCTCTTAATGAGGGAACCCTTATTGGAACAGTATTTAAGCGGTAATAAAGATCTTCCCTGAATTTGCCCGATTGGGTGCTTTCCAACAGCTCCTTATTGGTAGCTGCAATTACTCTTACATCCGTTTTTTGAACCTTACTGCTACCCACCCTAATGTATTCTCCAGCTTCCAGTACACGTAATAAACGGGCCTGGGTACCCAGTGGAAGTTCGCCAATTTCATCCAAAAAAATGGTGCCACCATTTACTGTTTCAAAATATCCTTTGCGGCTGTCCATTGCGCCGGTAAAAGACCCTTTTTCATGGCCAAATAATTCAGAATCGATCGTGCCTTCAGGAATAGCGCCACAATTTACCGCAATAAAGGGATTGTGTTTTCTTGCACTTAATGCATGAATGATCTGCGAAAAAACTTCTTTACCAACACCACTTTCGCCATTAATCAGTACACTTAGGTCCGTATTGGCAACCTGAATTGCAACATTTAACGCATGATTCAGTACAAGCGAGTTGCCAATAATACCGAAACGATTTTTGATTGATTGTAAGTCCATAATGTAATTCCCTCCGATCCAACCTGTGGGGTAAGTAGATTTATTTAAAAATTGTTTTCAATGGTATGTTAAAATTATTTAATATTATTTAAATCTGACTATTTATTTCGATACACTCAAATCCTACTTTAGTTTTCGTTGCTTTGAGCGTAACAGCAAATTGAAACTTGAAAAGTATTGTTATCAGGGCTACTTCCTCATTTACTCGACAATAGCAGTTCCAATGAGGGTTCCTGCTGTGCAGCTGTCAATTTTCACCATTACATAATCTCCTTTTTTGAAATTCGCTTTTGGAAATACCACCACCTTGTTATGGTCCGATCTTCCTTGCAATTCATTCTGCGTTTTTTTAGAAAATCCCTCCACTAATACCTTGCAGGTTTTACCAATATCCCTTTGCATACTTTGAAGGGAATGGATGCGGTGAAGGTCAACCATTTCTTGCAATCTTTTTTTCTTAATAATTTCTGGAATATCATCTTCAAATCTCCTTGCGGCAAGGGTTCCAGGCCGCTCACTGTAAAAATACATATAAGCCAAGTCATACTTACAATATTCCATCAGGCTCATGGATTGGTCGTGGTCTTCGTCAGTCTCGGTACAAAAACCAGTAATCATATCAGTGGATAATCCACAACCAGGTATAATTTCTCGAATGCGATTTACCTTGGCGATATACCATTCCCTTGTGTAGGTACGGTTCATCAATTGCAAAACCCTGCTACTGCCACTTTGAACGGGCAGATGGATGTAGTTGCATATATTTTCATGTCTTGCAATGGTATACAGTACTTCGTCGGTGATGTCTTTGGGATGAGAAGTGCTGAACCTCACTCTCAGCAGGGGGGAGATCAATGCTACTTTTTCCAATAGTGCTGCAAAAGTTACTGCAACTTCTTGCTTGCTATTGTCAGCGGCTGTCCAATGGTAGCTATCCACATTTTGTCCTAATAAGGTAACTTCTTTATATCCCTCTGCAAATAGATTTTGGCACTCTTCAATAATACTATTCACATCTCTACTTCTTTCTCTTCCTCTAGTAAATGGGACTACGCAAAACGAACACATGTTATTGCAGCCACGCATGATACTCACAAATGCATTGACTCCGTTACTATTTAGTCGGATTGGTGAGATGTCTGCATAGGTTTCATCTCTACTTAAAAGGACATTGACCGCCTTTTGACCAGTTTCAGCTTCTTCAATAAGGCCAGGTAAGGTTCGATATGCATCTGGGCCTACTACTAGGTCAACCAGCTTTTCTTCTTGTAAGAATTTTTCCTTTAATCGTTCTGCCATACAACCTAAAACACCTACTAGTATTCCCGGATTGAGTTTTTTTAGTTTCTTGAATTCGGTTAATCTTTTTCGAACAGTGGCTTCCGCTTTTTCCCGAATGGAACAGGTGTTTACCAGAATTAGATCTGCCGCTTCGCAGTTTTTGGTAGCGCCATACCCATTGCTTTGTAAGATGGATGCCACTACTTCACTATCAGCAAAATTCATGGCACAGCCATAACTTTCGATAAAAAAAAGCTTTTTGAACTCATTTTGGCTAGTAGTAATTGGGGCATAAGCCTCACCCTGCCGCGCCTCATCGTGTATTTTACTTTCTATCGTTAATAAAGTATTCATGCTTAAAATTAGGGATCAAAAATAAGCAATTATCTTGTTATTATGTCAGATTGGCAGCGAAAAAATTGAATCCTTTCTCTTCAAAACATTCGTTCACCAGCAAAAAAGGGGGTAAATATTACATTTAGTAAACACAATTCAAGTGTTGATGGGCAAAATGAATTGGAAGGAGTAGTAAAGCTTGAAATGTACAATGAGTTTGTAGCGGATATTCTGGAAGCTGAATCTTCTTTGTATTTAAGCTAATGACTAGCGATCGATTGAAACAATACTTTATTTATTAGCTAATTTAGACCAGCGTTATCCATTTTTTTTAAATTTCAGTTTATAAAATTCAATGGCTTCCTGGATGACTGCATAAGCAGTTTGCTTGTCCTGAAATTCATCTATTTCTACTACTTTATTTTCTAGGACCTTGTAATTTTCAAAATAATTTCTTAGCACCGCAATGAAATGGGTGGGTAATTCATTGATATTCGAAAGGTGGTTAACAGTGGGGTCTTGGGTGGCAACTGCTATAATTTTATCATCCCTTTCTCCATTGTCGATCATTTGCATATTTCCAATTACAGTTGCTTCTACTAGGCAGAGCGGTTGAATACTTTCACTGCACATCACCAATATATCCAGCGGATCGCCATCATGCCCCAATGTTTGTGGAATAAAACCGTAATTGATAGGGTAGTGAAAGGAGGAGTGAATAATTCGGTCCAATTTTAACAAGCCTGTTTCTTTGTCGATTTCATATTTCGCCCTTGAACCCTGCGGGATTTCAATAAGCGCATTGACGATTT
>CANIMM010000069.1 GCA_947468255.1 Chitinophagaceae bacterium
AGGTGGTGAACTTGAATTTTATATGAAGGGAGTCTTGGAAGCCTCCCTTCCCGCTGTGGAACTTGTTTTGGGCGGCGGTGCACCAGTTTATGAAAGGGAATATGCCCGTCCGCAGTACATGGATCAAATAGCAGCATTTGATGCAGCAACGATTCAACAACCTGCAAATCTTAAGGCGGTAGCGGAGCAATTAATTCAAATACCCAATATTGCCAGCAAGCGCTGGATATATACTCAATATGATAGTATGGTGGGTGCTGGCAGCTGCAGTACCAATGAACCAAGCGATGCAGCCATCGTACTGGCAAAGCCCACCAATAAAGGTCTTGCGCTTACCACCGATTGCAATAGCCGCTATGTATTTGCCGATCCTTACAAAGGGGCAATGATTGCAGTAGCAGAGGCGGCAAGGAATATCGTTTGTAGTGGTGGTCAGCCCTTAGGTGTGACCAACTGTCTAAATTTTGGCAACCCCTACAATCCCGAGGTGTACTACCAATTTGTACATGCCATTAAGGGCATGGGAGAAGCTTGCGTAAAATTTGACACGCCCGTTACAGGAGGAAATGTAAGTTTTTACAACCAGTCTCCGGATGGCCCTGTATACCCTACTCCTACCATTGGCATGGTGGGTTTACTAGACAATGTTAGCCAAAAAATGACCATGGATTTTAAAAATATCGGGGATTCTATTTATTTAATTGGCAATAGCAGCAACGATTTTAATTCATCGGAATATTTGCATAAAATACATGGGGTAGAATTTAGTCCGGCACCACATTTTGAATTGAATGAAGAATTTGATTTGCACCGGATAATTGAAAAACTAATCCAACATCAATTGGTAAGTTCTGCTCATGATGTAAGTGAAGGCGGAATATTTGTTACACTCACAGAAAGTGGCTTCAACAGAAATCTTGGTTACCAAATCACCAGCAACAAAAACTTCCGCAAAGATGCTTGGCTTTTTGGAGAAGCGCAGAGTAGGGTAATCGTATCGGTAGCCCAACAGCAGGTGGCAGCCTTTGAAGCAAGTGTGAAGGCTTCCAATGTTAGCTTTGAAAAACTCGGATCCGTAACAGCTGGTGACATCCAAATTGATAACGAAAACTGGGGTGATATTCAAGCATGGGGTAATAAATACGACCAAGCAATTGGAAATCTTTTAGCAGGCCATGAATCAGAACAAGCGTTGATTGCACTTTAAAAAATGTTACTTTACAAATAAAAATCAAACAACTAACAACAAATACCATGAATAAAAAAATCGCCATTATTGGAGGTGGGAATTTGGGGACTGCAATTGCAGAAGGTTTGATAAAAAGTAAATTTTGCAAACCGGCTGACATCACCGTTACCAAAAGGAATACGGCTACCCTCAAACAGCTTGCTACCAAAGGGGTACAGGTAACATCAGACAATGCGATAGCCGTAAGAAATAGCGAATTGGTTATCCTGGCTATCAAGCCATTTCAAGTAAGTGAAGTGTTAAATGGATTAAAAAAAGAACTCACATCCAAACATATCTTGGTTTCGGTGGTAACCGGAGTACTCATGACAGAAATTGAAACAACCATTAAAAAGAAACTACCCGTTTTTAGGGCCATGCCTAATACAGCCATTGCCATACAGCAAAGCATGACTTGCATCAGTTATACCAATGCCGCTGATACCCAAATCAATTTTGTGAACGACTTGTTTTCCACACTGGGCAAAGTGACGATGATCAATGAAAAGTTAATGGATGCCGCTACTGTATTAGGTGCCTGTGGAACTGCCTATGCGATGCGTTACATACGCGCCAATATTCAGGGAGGTATTGAAATAGGATTTGATGCTACCACTGCTACGCTCATTGCAGCTCAAACAGTAAAAGGTGCGGCAGAATTGCTGTTACAAAACGGCACTCACCCAGAGCAAGAAATCGATAAGGTAACCACGCCGAAAGGCTGCACCATTGCAGGACTCAATGAAATGGAGCACCAGGGATTCAGCTCCTCACTGATTAAAGGAATTGCAACGAGTTATAATAAAATTGTAAAAGGCTAAAGAAAAACTTCGCAAGCCTATCCCCTCACCTTGCAGCTCGACGATAAAAAACGTAGGCGAGCATCCCGAAAATAATATTAGGAAGCCAAGCAGCTAGAAAAGGAGTGAAATTACCTTTGGTGGCAAATACCAGTGAAAACCTACCTGATAAAATATAAAGCATACTTAGAATAACGCCAACGGCTAAATGAAAACCGCTGCCCCCCCTTACTTTTCTAGAAGCGAGACAAACACCAATCATCGACAATATAATTACCGAAACAGGAATTGCATCCCGGTTATACCTTTCCACCAACAGGGAATTAATACCTTCGGAACCCCTCATCTCTTCCTTTTTAATCAGTTCCTTTAATTCGGGAGTGGGAAGTCTGTCCTTTAAATACTCATCTTTTCTCAAATCAACCGGCTTGAAATTATAGCTCTTTAAAAGCGTTGTATAGCGCGTAAGGCTTTCCTTTTCATTGTGTAACGTACGTTCAAAGACATTACTCAGTTTCCACTTTTTTGAAGCCGTATCCCAAGTAATATTGTCCGCTCTAATATTATACCTAAGCCGGTTATTTTCAAATTTTTGAATAAAAAAACTATTACCCGTTTTTGAAGTCGTATCATAATATTTGATACCGGCATAGGAATTCGAATCCAATCTGAAATAATAATTCTGTGGAAATGACCTGGCATCTACGGGTGAATAGTCAACATACTTTGCTTCAAAAATCCCCCAGATTGCGTTGGCTCTTGGCAATACAAACTGATATACCATCCAAAGGAAAATAGCTAAAAATACACTCCCAATCCAATAGGGAAAAAGAAAACGTCGGAAGCTGACACCACTGCTTAAAATGGCAATCACCTCTGAACGGTCCGCCATCTTAGCTGTAAAAAATATAACCGCTATAAACACAAACAATGGAAATAGCATAGCATCAATGCGTGGAACAAGTCCAAAATAATAATCGGTAATAATAGTGCTTACCGGCAACTTGGACTTTACAAAATCATTTGTTTTTTCGCTAATATCTATCACTACCACTAATGCAGTAAACAATAGCAAACAAAATAAAAAAGTAGTCAGGAATTTTTTCAGTATGTAGCTGTCTATTTTTTTCATTGAATGATATGAATACAAATCTAAACTAAATCAGGCAGCTTGAAAAATTGAGGTTCAAAGCAATTGGAAAAACAGTATGCCCTCTTTTATTACAAACAAGGCTTATAATCGCTGCTGTAAACGAACCACCATTTCAGATTTCCATTGACTAAAGTCACCAGCAACGATATGTTCCCTAGCTTGCTTCACCAACCAAAGATAAAAAGCTAAGTTATGTACACTCGCAATGGTAAGGCCCAACATCTCCTTTGCCTTAATTAAATGTCGAACATACGCCTTACTATAATAATTACTTACCGCGCAATCGATTCCCTCATCAATCACCGAGAAATCTCTTTCCCACTTTTTGTTATCAATATTAATTACCCCATTGCTGGTAAATAACATAGCATTTCTGCCATTTCGGGTAGGCATTACGCAATCAAACATATCTATACCCAATGCAATGCATTCTAAAATATTCCAGGGAGTGCCCACGCCCATAAGGTACCTAGGTTTTTGAGATGGTAAAATCTCACAGCAAAGCGCTGTAAAATCGTACATCATTTCTATCGGCTCCCCTACACTTAAACCACCAATGGCATTGCCCGGTGCATTTCTCGAAGCAATCAATTCGCAGGAAGCAGTTCGCAAATCCTTATAGGTACTGCCTTGCACAATCGGGAAAAGATTTTGCGAATAGCCATATTTATCGGGAGTTTCAGCAAAGCGCTGTATACATCGGTCGAGCCAGCGATGCGTAAGGTCCATACTTTTTTTTGCATAGGCATAATCACTGGGATAGGGAGGGCATTCATCGAAGGCCATAATAATATCCCCTCCAATAACACGCTGAATATCCATTACTTTTTCAGGGGTAAACAAATGCTTGCTCCCATCTATATGCGATTGAAAAATCACCCCTTCCTCATTTATCTTTCGATTATTGGCCAATGAAAAAACCTGATACCCTCCACTGTCAGTTAATATGGGGTGATTCCAGCCCATAAATGAATGCAGCCCTCCTGCGGCCTCCAACGTTTCCAATCCTGGCCTTAAAAACAAATGATAGGTATTGCCCAGTATAATCTTTGCTTTTACATCCTGTTCTAATTGTTGCTGGGTAACCGTTTTTACACTTCCGACAGTTCCTACGGGCATAAAAATTGGCGTCTGTATTTCACCATGATCGGTTAAAATTCTAGCGGCCCTTGCCTTAGATAGGGCATCGGTATGTTGTAGTTCAAATTGAAGTGCTGCCATAAAAATTGACCCGCAATTGAAAGCGGGGCACAAAAATATTGTTTATTTAATTAATTGAACTGCCGCAGTTGCACAATGCAATTTTAAGTCGCTGGCAACCTTAAATTGAACTGTAAGGCAATTTTCTATAAGATTGACTCCCTAAAAAAGGACTAACCTTTCAATATCCCTTATTTTTGCATCTATGAACCTATCTAACTTTCTTCTGAACTGGCAGGAGATTATTTTCTTTTTATTATGTGGCATCACCTTCATTCAAATTTTCTATTACCTTTTTTTCTTTTCCCGATTATCTTTTTACCAGGCACCTATTAAAAACAATAGCCAAACCCATCCAGTTTCGGTTATTATTTGCGCCAGAGATGAAGCAGCTAATCTTGCTAAAAATCTTCCCGGCGCTTTGGTACAAGCATATTCAACTACCCACGAAGTAATTGTAGTGAATGACAATTCATTTGACGATAGCAAATACCTATTGGAAGAGTTTGAACGGAGTTTCAAACATTTGAAAGTAGTAGAATTAAAACAGGAAGCAATATTGATTCCAGGAAAAAAATTCCCACTGAGTGTGGGTATCAAGACTGCAAAATATGAGATTGTATTACTTACTGATGCTGATTGTGTTCCTGCAAGCGAACATTGGATAGAAAAAATGCAGGAAAGCTATGACGACGCTACCGAAATAGTATTAGGCTATGGTGCTTATCATAAAACAAAAGGGTTTCTCAATCGACTGATCCGATGGGAGACATTTCATACCGCTTTACAATACCTTAGCTATGCATTGGCTGGAAACCCATATATGGGGGTCGGAAGAAACCTAAGTTATAAGAAAATTATTTTTTTTAGACACAAGGGATTTTCTGCATTCAATCATGTTGCCAGCGGAGATGATGACCTATTCATTAACACAGCCGCAACCAAAAAAAATACCAGAATAAACATTTCGCCAGAAGCATTTACCTTAAGTGATTCACCCGTGTCCTGGAGTCAGTGGATAACACAAAAAAGAAGACATTACAGTACAGCAAAGTACTACCGCCCGATACACCAATTTTTATTAGGCCTCTATTCCCTTTCACATTTTTTATTTTACCCTTTATTGATAGTTGCCCTTTGTTTTTATAACTGGCAATGGAGCCTGCTGGTTTTTTCCATTCGTTTTGTTATTCAGGTAATCACATTATATCCTGCCATGAAAAAGCTGAATGAAAAAGACCTATTCCCATTTTTCTTATTATTGGATGTTTGGATGTTTTTTTATTATTTCATCTTTTCCATTACTTTACTAATTAAACCTCGATCGAGCTGGAAATAACTAGCTTTTCACTTTAAAAAACATACTACTAAAATTTAGTACACCCGTCCAAAGAAAGTATGAAAAAAATACAACAATATTTCACAGATTTCACCCAAATTCAACTTCAACAATTGGGAGAGCTCAAGGGCTTATACAGTGAGTGGAACGAAAAAATAAATGTGATTTCACGAAAGGATATGGATAATTTTTATGAACACCATGTTCTCCATTCGCTTGCTATTGCCACGCAGTTTGAATTTACTCCTGGCATGGAGATTATGGATTTGGGCTGTGGTGGCGGATTTCCGGGAATTCCACTGGCCATTTTTTTTCCTGACACCCAATTCCATTTGGTAGATAGCATTAATAAAAAGCTCAAAGTAGTCAATGAAGTAGCTGCAGCCATTGGTCTAAAAAATGTAAGCACCCAGCATTGCAGGGCCGAAGAAATTAAAAACAGAAAATTTGATGTAGTGGTTACCAGAGCCGTTGCCCCACTCAAGGATCTTTGGTGGTGGAGCAAGCCATTATTGAAAAAAGGGAGCAAACCAAGCGGACTCATCTGCTTGAAAGGGGGAGATTTGGCGCAGGAAATCTTTGAAAGCGGCTGTAAACCAAGGATTTGGGAAATCGAAAAAATATTTGAGACACCCTTCTTTAAGGAGAAATTTTTATTACAAGTTGCCATATAACCTTTTAAGCCAAAGGGCAATCTATACACCCTTTAGGGTATTGTTTTCTATTAAATTTTGATTGAACTTCACATTTCATGGATATATCAGTAACAATAGTAGAAGATAATCAAGACATTCGGCATGCGCTTGAACAGATTATCGAAATGGCAGATGGTTATTCGCTTGCAGGTTCATACATTAATGGGGAGGAAGCCCTTATGCAAATTCCGATAACTAAGCCGGCGATAGTTCTCATGGACATCAATTTAGGCGGCATCAATGGAATAGAGGTAGTAAAGCTGCTGAAAAAAAATATGCCGGAAGTCTTATTTATGATGTGCACCATTTATGAAGAAGATGAAAAAATTTTTGAAGCACTCAGAGCCGGTGCCAGCGGCTACATTCTTAAAAAAACAGCCCCCGATAAATTACTAATAGCAATAAAAGAATTACAGGATGGCGGCTCTCCAATGAGCAGTCAGATCGCTAGAAAAGTAGTTACTCATTTTCAAAATACCTCGATAGATTCATCACTAAAAATCCCACTTGGTTTGCTGTCAACTCGAGAAAAAGAAATACTTGAAATGCTTTCGAAAGGATTGCTTTACAAAGAAATAGCTGTACGAGTATTTATCAGTCCGCAAACTGTAAGAAAGCATGTGTACCATATTTACGAAAAGCTGCACGTAAGTAATAGAATTGAAGCAGTGAATGCTTTTTTTGGAAGATAAATTGTAGCACTTCATATGCTGTAAGGATTTTACAAGCCCTATACAAAAAATCTAAGTCCCACTCCTGCTCATCAATATATAGTCGATCCTGGAAAGCAATAATAGCATTGCGCTACAGAAATTTCCAAAACCACCAATCTGTTTGCGGTGTAGTACCTATTGGAAAATCATGGGTATGGCCTGAATTAACAAATGAATATTTTTCATAAAATTTTTGAGCTCGAAGATTGTGTTCCCAAACCCCCAGCCAAACTACTTGATACTGATTAGCGCTTGCATATTGCAATGCAAAATCCATTAGTTGCTGAGCCACCCCTTTTCCATGGAATTCCTTTAACACATAAATTCTTTTCAGTTCCAAAGACTTCCATTGCTTCATTAGAGGAAAATTGTTATAATCCTCCATCCACCGCAAATAGCCCACTGCCTTTCCCTGCTGCTCTGCGAGGTAATAAAAATCATTTTCATTACTCAACTCCAACTGTACTTGCTTTAAATGAAAATAGTCTTTTAAAAATGATTCCATATCTTCTTCTGTACAAGTACCTGTAAACGTATCGTAAAATGTTTGAATTGAAATAGCGGAAAGTTTTACTGCATCCGCTAAAGTAGCCCTCCGGATTGTTATTGGCTCCATAGATTTATACCCGAAAGTGAATTGGTTTTTACTGAATGGTTGTCTTTTTAATTATAGACTTAATTTGGGAAATTCTTCAATGAGTGGTATCACCAATTAAGTTGCAATAAATTACTTCGCTGGTCGGTATCCGCCATCCGTTTAGATGGGTCAATTTCAGCTCTTTTTAAATCAGCTAATCTTCTTTTAAATTCCAAAATATAAGTTGGATGAGTCCATCTCCATGGGGCATGCACTTCTCTAGTTTCAGCAGCATTTTCAGTAGGTTTTGAGCCATACATCAAATTGAGCGGTATATAATGCATTTCGGTGCTACCATCTTTGAAGGTAAGGCGAAAGTCAATGGGCATGGGCATCTTTCCCTTTCTAATCAATCGAACTTTGGATACCCCTCCCTCTTCCCACAAACTATCGATTCCATAATCAATCGTCTTGGTAGTATTACACCAATACTCCTTGTACCAATCCAGTTTTATTCCACTCATATCCTCAGCAATTTTAACCAGATCGCTGGAATTGGGATGTTTAAAATGCCACTGATTAAAATATTCCAGCAAGATTTTATCCCTCATGTCACCACCCACTAAGTATCCAAGTTGCGCCATAAAAATCGCCCCCTTTGAGTAACTGGATATACTGTATCCTATATTGGTTTCAAAATGATCTGCATGGGTGGTAAGCGGTTCTTGGAAATCAGTTTTTGCTAAAAAATAATACGACCGATAACTTCCGCTGTGGTCCAAGGGTAATAATGCTGCTACAGAATCCAACGCCTTCATATAAGCGATGTTGCTACTGTTTTTTACCCTAGTAAATTTGTCTCTATAAAATGCTTGCACTTGGGCAGATGAAAATTCTGCAAGGCCTTCATCCATCCAAGCATTCATACTTTCATTGGTACCCAGCATCATTTGATACCAGCTATGCATCAATTCATGAAAAACGGTACCCAATCCTGGTCCAACTAAAAGAGTCGCCATCGGGTACTCCATACCTCCGTCGCCCCCTTGTATAAAAGAATATTGCGGGTAGGCGTATTTGCCAAATTTAGATTCTATGAATGGCAAAACTAACACTGCTGCATCTGCAACGGTATTCCAGGCGGTGTCATTATTTGGGTCATTGATCTTTTGGTTGTAAATCACGTGAAATACGGGACCACCATTGGGCATTTTTCTCACCAGATGAATATAATCTGGGTCTGCAGCCCACACAAAATCATGAATATTACTACCTACAAAATGCCAACTCCGTTTAGCCTTCTCCGTTGGTTTTAAAGCAGATCCTGGCTCATCGTACCCCCAACCAATTTCCTTGGCATTAACCAGCACGCCTGTGCCTCCTAGCTTATAGGTACGGTCAATTGCTATTGTAACATCAAAATCGCCCCATACCCCATAAAATTCTCGCGCCACATAAGGTGTAGGATGCCAGCCCTCGAGATCGTATTCACACATTTTCGGATACCACTGACTCATACTATATCGTACACCCGTTACCGGGTTATCCCTACCTGTTCTGCGAATTTGTAAAGGAATTTGAGCTTCAAATTCCATCTCAAAAACCACATGGGCTTTTGAAGCAATGGGTTGGGTAAGCGACACTTCCAATATGGTTTCATCATATGTAAAAGGCTGTGCAACTCCATTCATTTTTAAGGACACTATTTTTTGAAAGCCTATCTCGTCGTCCTTTAATTTACCAATACGATCCGTAACCCTTGAATCCCAGTCGGGTTTACCATTGACGAGGTTTTTTCCGAGTTCTCGGCTACGAACATCCATACTACTATTTGGCTGAAAAGCATTGTAATATAAATGATAGAATACCTTTTTCAATACATCGGGGGAATTGTTGGTGTATTCGAGTTTTTGCTTTCCAATAAAGCGGTTGGTATTGGCATCCACATCAATATTCATCGTGTACTTGACCCGCTGTTGCCATCGGCCTGGCTGGGCTTTCAATAAAAAGCAACAAAAGAATCCAGCAACGAATAACAAAAGAATTTTGTTCATAGTATGAGTTTTTAAAACCGCTAAATACAGTAAATGGATTATAAAGCAACTAATAAAGTGTTTAGTAGCAATTAATCTTTTCGGCTATTCGCCGACGTAACAAAGAATACAGCGCGCACCTACGCTTCATTTTCACCTTCCACTACGATCACTATTTCACCTTTAACAGGTTTAGCCGAGAAATAATCATGCACTTCCTGCAAGCTACCCCTTTTGTTTTCTTCAAATTTTTTGGTAAGCTCTCTGCTTACACAACACTGCCTATCGGCTCCAAAATAGCCGATAAAATCGGTCAAGGTTTTTACCAATCGAACTGGACTTTCATAAAACACCATGGTTCTTTGCTCTGTAGCCATTCTTTTTAAAAAAGTCTGACGCCCCTTTTTGAGTGGAAGAAATCCTTCAAAACAAAAATTGTTCATCGGAAGGCCACTATTGACCAATGCGGGAACAAAGGCGGTAGCCCCCGGCAGACACTCGACTACAACACCCTGCTTCACACATTCTCTGACTAATAAAAAAGCGGGATCACTGATGCCAGGGGTACCGGCATCAGTAAGTAAAGCCATCGTTTTACCACCAAGCAGCTGCTCAGCCAAATGATGAATCACTTTGTGCTCATTGTGTTGGTGATAAGGTGTGATGGGCTTTTGAACCTGGTAGTGTTGGAGTAATACAGAGGATGTTCTGGTATCTTCAGCCAAAATTAAATCTACCGACTTTAAAATTTCTATTGCCCGGAAAGTCATATCCGCCAAATTGCCTATTGGAGTGGGCACGATGTAGAGCATAATTTTAAAATTTGAGACCTCTGCTATTTAAAAATTCAGTAACGAAGCAAAAGAAGTTGTAACAATTTTGCGACCTATTTAATTTTCGCACGCTCTTATTGACTCACCGTTACTTCAAACATTTCCATTACAGGGTTTGCCAATAACTTTTTTGCGGCATCTTCTGCAATTTGCTTTGCAATTTCTATAGTATCTGCCTCAATTTGAAGACTAATATTTTTACCGATTCTGACATCGCTAATCGAACTTAATCCTAAATTTTTAAATCCGCCCAATACCGCTTTTCCTTGTGGATCAAGCAGTTCTTTTAATGGCATTACTTTTACCTGTGCAGTGAAGATCATGTGATAGATTTATTTTTGAAGAGCAAAGATAAAATAATGTAGGCAATGAAAATAACTGGAATTGCCAGCCAGTGTAAAATTGGAATGCTTATTAAGGCAACAACTAGTAAAATCACCTTGGGTAGGTTGTTTTTTAGGGTGTAGTCCTTAAATTTTAAAGATAGAATAGGTAAATTACTAACCATCAGCCAGCTTAGAATGACAATCAAAGCGTATAATACCCATTTATTGATCAACCACTGGTTAATATCAATAAGTCCGCCTCCATAATGCAACATCAAGGGAAAGGAGGCTATTAAAAGCCCTATCCCAGGTGTAGGCACCCCTTTAAACGTGAAATGCTGAGCTGTATCTAAATTGAATTTGGCTAATCGATAGGCTGCAGCGCAGCTCAAAATAAATGCCGGCAAAAGCCAAATAATTGGAATATCCAATCCATTTTGTTCTCTCATCCAGCTAATGCGCAACAGCTGGTAAAGTATTACGCCCGGAGCCACACCAAAGCTAACCACATCTGCCAAGGAATCGAGCTGTTTGCCCATTTCTGAACATACATTGAACAATCTTGCAACAAAGCCATCCAGAAAATCTACCACTGCCGAAGCGAAAATAAAAAATGCAGCAAATGCCAATTTTTCAGGAATATTAAAGCTATTGGTAAATTCATCATTGGAGTACAAAATGACGGTTTCCGTTTGTAAGGTCAATACAATGGCAATACACCCAAAAAAAAGGTTGAACAAAGTGAATATATTGGGTATCTGTTTCATATTTAAATACTGGTTAACCTAGCGTTTACTAGTTGGCTTCTCTTTAATACTGCAAGTTATTTAATTACAGCGATACAATTTATTCGAATAAAAAGCACTGTGCTCAATTGGAAATAATATTAACCCCAAACAGTAATAAAACTAGTAACCCTAGATCCTAGATTTACTTCCTTTTCATGAATGATTCAATTTGCTCGGCTGTAATTGGAATATTTTTCATCAAATCCTGATTTCCATTACGGGTAATCCAAAAATTATTTTCTATCCGAATCCCCATTTG
>CANIMM010000070.1 GCA_947468255.1 Chitinophagaceae bacterium
AGATTGGAAACGAGATAAATGGGCATTGCCAGCTAAAAAAGTCATTCATATTTCGGAAGGCTTATTGGTAAAAAATATCCCCCATATCGTTGCCGATAATAGGGCAATTCAACAGTATATCGAAAGCAGTTATCATAAAAAAAGCACTATGATTGCTTATGGAGGTGACCAGGCTTTCCCGGTAGCCCTTACAGAAAAGGATATTGAACAATACCCTTTTCTTCAACATCCTTATGCTTTTAGTGTTTGCCGCATTCAATCTGACAATCAAATTGAACTTTTACTAGCAAGTTTTGCCCAAACCTCGATGCCATTTGTATTGGTTGGAAATTGGAGTAGCTCCTCATTTGGAAGAAAGATTAGAGAAAAATATCAATCCATACAGCACTTGCACATGCTCGATGCCATCTATGAACCAATTGCCCTAAACAAATTAAGAAGCAATTGTAAGATTTATATGCATGGACACACAGCCGGTGGCACCAATCCATCGCTTGTAGAAGCGATGTATTTAGGGCTACCCATTGCTGCTTACTCATCCGCTTACAATGAAAGTGTAACGCTAGAAAAGGCGGTTTATTTTACGGACCTTAGTAGCCTAGTTGACCTGATAAATAACATTGACACATTGGACTTACAAGCAATTGGAAATGAAATGGAAACAATTGCTAAAGCTGATTATACTTGGAGTAAAATAATCGACCATTATTATCAATTATTTATAGCAGTAGGTAAAGCCCCTGGATTTTCGAAAATTGAGATGAACGAATACGAGATTTTGTAACTGAAGCAATTATAAAAATTAAAAGGCCGTTAAGTGAAAAAGGATTTTACTGCGTGACTTTTTTAGTAATCGTATCTTTACCAATAATTTAAACTAATTAAGCGAAGGCCCTATTTAAATAATTCGCCTAATTCAATCAATACCCACTAACATGAATATCTTATTACTCAACGGGTCTTCAGATCTTTATGGGGCTTCAAGGGTTTTTTTACAAACCGCCCACAAATTAAAGAAGGACGGACACCAGCTTCAGGTACTGCTTTCTGAAGATGGTCCACTGGTAAAAGAATTTAATAAAATTGATATCCCTACAAGAATCGTTCGTTTAGGCGTTTTAAGAAAAAAATATTTATCCATTCTAGGCTTGGCCAATAGATTACAACTATTATTCTCATCATTTTTTATTATAAAAAGAATTTGTAGGGAGCAAAAGATTGATCTAATGTATACCAATGCTGTACCTGTTGTAATAGGTGGTATCGCTTCTAAATTATTGGGGATAAAAAACGTATGGCATATTCATGAAATTTTACCCGTTCAAAGCTTTCAACATCGTTTTTTTGGCTGGCTGATCAACCAGTGCAGTAATAAAGTAATTGTTGTATCCAAAGCTGTTTACGATAATTGGTGCAATAAGGTTGATAAAAGCAAACTGGTACTGCTCCACAATGGTATCGATGACCGTGACTTTATTAATCCACCGAAGGATTTCAGGGCTTCCTTGAACCTGCCAACAGAAAAAATCCTCGTTGGAATGGTTGGCCGCGTAAACCTCTATAAAGGACAAAGTTACTTTTTAGAAATTGCCGCAGCTATTAATCAGCAACCCCACAACTGCCATTTTGTAATGGTAGGGGATGCTTATCCGGGATATGAATATTTGTATGATCAATTAACGACTCAAAAAAACAGGTTGGGCATAGATAGTATCATTACGAATCTAGGGTACAGAACTGATATCCCCTTGATCATGAATGGACTGGATATTTTTGTACTGCCGTCGGGTAAACCAGATCCTTTTCCTACTGTAATCTTAGAGGCAATGGCTGCTCAAAAACCAGTGGTAGCTACTGAGCAGGGTGGCGCTTGCGAATCGGTAGTGCATGGGCTTACCGGCTATTTAGTACCTTTACAAGATGCAGCAGCAGTAGCCGCTCATATTCTTGCGCTGGCCCAAAATGAAAGCCTTCGAAAAGAAATGGGAATTGCGGGGCAACAACGTTTTCAGCGCCTTTATTCAATCTCCCAATTTGAAGCTTCCATTGCTGCTGAAGTTGAATCACTTCAGGCATAACTAAAAAATGAAAAAAACACTTACAATAGGTATTGATTGCAGAGACTTACTGAAAGCGTCTACGGGTACTAAAACCTACTTGTCTGAATTAATTGAACAGTTCAAACAATATCCCACATTTTCCGTTCGATTTGTTTATTTACATGACCCCTTGCCGCTGCTGGCAGGAAAATCTTATTTACATAAATTTATAGAGCACATTCTTTTTTTTGTCTGGAAACAAATTGTTTTGCCGGTAAAAGCTTTTTCAAAGGGATGTGATATTTTATTTTGCAGTGATTATTTTCTTCCGCTGGTTCGTTTGCGCTTTAAAACCGTAGTGGTATTTCATGATGCATTTTTTTGGGAATATCCTGCCCATTATAATAAAATCTGGCTGTGGCTTTTTCACTCCATAGCGGTGAGAGGGAGCAAAAAAGCGAATAGGATAGTTGTGCCATCCAACTATTCACTTGGCACCGTTTCAACATGGCTTCAACTCCCCAAGCAGCATTTTACGGTGGTGTACGAAGCAGGAAAAAGTTTGGAGAAAAAAACAAAAAGCACTGCCGCCCATCCAATTGCAGAATTAGAGGGGATCCCCTATTTTTTGCATGTAGGCGCATTTAATAAGCATAAAAATTTGGTGGGGCTGGTTGAAGCATTTGAAATGGTAAGACAAGCCCATCCACAAGAACTGATTCATTTGATTTTAGTTGGCCAAGCAGGCGGATCGGTTTTTAGTGATGACAGCTTGGCTATAAAAGCAGCCATCAAAAAATATGGGTTAACCAATTGTGTCCACTTACCCGGGTATTTAAGTAATGAGGATTTAAGTACGCTTTATCAGCATGCTTTGGCCTATGTTTTCCCTTCCTACAATGAAGGTTTTGGCTTGCCGGCATTGGAAGCAATGGCTTTTCAGCTGCCCGTTATTGCAGCTAATAATACCTGCTTACCTGAAATATGCAAAGACGGTGCTATTTATTTTGACCCATTTAATATTGCTGAAATGGCAATTCAAATGGGCTCTTTGTTGAATAATGAGCAGGAAAGAAAAAGGATTGTAGAAAAGCAAATAGCTATTATCGCAAACTACAGCTGGCAAAAATCGGCCAATGAAATCATGCAGGTATTTACTGAAATTGCCGAATTAAAAAAAGAAAACAATACCTAAATGTAGGGGGAAATCGCCTTTAGATTAACTACCCAAGACCTGTTCAAGTGGATTTTCAGCCAACGACAATTCAATACTTCTTCAAAAGGAAATTACTGATTTTTAGCAGTGCTGCTCCCAAATAATTTATTTTTAGTTTGTACTAAAAAATTATAATTTTTGGCTAGCTGCTTTTTAAAAAAAGAGGCGTCTTCTTTTGGAAACCAATCTGTAGTCCTTGGTTTTTCAAGCTGTCTTTTATGAATTTGATAGGAATAAGTAGCAATAGAAGTCCTGAATTTCCCATCAGGAAAATTAGTCATATCGTATCCATGAAGCGCATAGGGTGCGCATTGTTGAATAATCATTCGATTGAATGGTACATCAATTTCAAGTTGATCATCGGTTCTTAAATCTTTTATAATCAATTCCCCTTTGTATTCTTTTTTCCAACCTTTATTTAAATAGAGCAAAAGATTTAATTCTCGATACCAGTCTTTTTGAATAGGGTGATAATTAAAATCTAAATGCATATCTAGAAAACTATTTTTCTTTCCTTGATGCAATCCACCACCATGATTTTTAGGGTCAACAAATATTTTTTTAGCTACGATAAATGAAAGGATTTTATTAAAACGTTCCGATGCTAAATCAACATACAGCTCATTTAATTCTGGAGCAATGATTTTATAATTGGATTTTTCAAATTTATTATTTGCAAAAGCATAGTCCCTGCTTTTGTTTTCTAATTCAGGAATTGCATCATAGGCTAAAGTTAATTTTTCTTCGTCACAAAAATTATCAATCACTAAATGCGGAAAAGGCTGCGCAGCCAGATAATTAGCCCTTAAAGCAGCTAGATTATTTTCCAAGACATCGAAATGAATCATAGAATTATTTAATAATTGAATAAGAATGCCAAATTTAATGACAATTTATAGAAATAATGATTTCTTATTTTAGCTGGATTTACATCATTCAATACCTACAATTGACTCAAAGAGCAACCAAGCTTCGAGAATCATTTACTTGAAAATTACCCAGAACCATGCCAAACCACCCAGTTTTTTGGGAAATTAGGCAATGAAGCCGCCAAATATTAAAGGGCGGCAGCAAGGGTAGGTGGAAAAAATTGATTAATTTGCAAATTCTTGAAACACACCCATTAATGAACAAAAATATCATTCTCCGCCTGCACGAAAAACGAAGAATCATTGATGCGTTTACGTTGGTACTGTCTTTTGAGCTTTTGCAACTTTTTTTGGTAGATTTATTGGATGGGCCCCTACATAATGTGTTACTACTTTTGCTGGTATTACTTTTTTCCTGGTTTATTGCCGCTGCTAACACCAAATTATATAAAGACAGGATTTCCAATAAATATGTGGAGGAAATTGTAATCGTACTGAATACGCTCGCCATTCAGTTTATTTTAATAGCTGCTTTCCTATACGCTTATAATAAAAAGCTGTCCCTTCCGATTAGCTTTCTGCTTTGCTTTCAAATTATTTTTGGCTTTATTCAGCTATCGGTGAAATACCTAATTAGGAAGAAAATCCATTACGATTACCTGCACAACAGCTCCATGTTGCAAAAATTATTGATTGTTGGGTCGGCCGAAAGTACACAAAAGCTTTGTCAGACTATTAAAGCAAATTTTTTTTACGGGTACAATTGCATCGGATATTTAAGTGAGGAGGATCGGCACTTGACCGAAATTAATTATTTGGGTCACCCAGATGAGCTCGCAAAGGTATTGGCGCAATACAAAATAGAAAAAGTAATTATAGCCTTGCCTTCACTCAGTGAGTCACTGATTCGCTACTTTTTAGAAACCTGTGATGCCCATGGTATCAAGACTTTTATTGTTCCCAACTACTACCAATTTACTTCTACTTCGTTTGAGATTAACCAGATTGGTTTAATACCAGTTATCAACTTGCGGGCATTGCCATTGGATAAATCAGAAAATAAATTTTTAAAAAGGGTCTTTGATATTATATTCAGTTTTCTTTTTTTAGTATTAATAGGTTCCTGGCTTTTCCCAATTCTTGCCATTCTTATTAAACTCAATTCCAAAGGGCCTGTATTTTTTAAACAGGAAAGATGGGGGATCAACAACAAAAAAATGAATTGTTACAAATTCAGGACCATGTATCACAAAAAGGAAGGGGCAATAGAATTTGTGCAGGCCACCAAAAATGATCCACGGGTAACTGCTGTAGGAAAATGGCTCCGAAGTCTAAGTATGGATGAAATGCCACAATTTTGGAATGTATTAATCGATAATATGTCGGTGGTGGGGCCAAGACCGCATGTAACACCGCAAAACTTAGAGTACAGTGAAAAAATTGAGAGCTACGGACTGCGTCACCAAGTGAAGCCCGGCCTAACGGGATGGGCTCAGGTGAATGGAGCAAGAGGAGAAACGCCCGATATTGAACATATGCAAACCCGGGTAAAATATGACCTGTATTATGTTCATCAATGGAGTTTTTGGCTCGACATTCAAATAGTTTTGCAAACAATCGTTAATGTTTTCAAAATGGACCACCATGCGTACTAAAGCGTTTTTTTTATTGCTGTTTGGTTTGCTGACAACCTATTATGGATATTCCCAAACAGCCGTTTTAGCAGGGTCTTTAGATGAATTCTCTCTGCGTGATCAGCAGCTCTTAGGGAAATTGAAAAACCCCTATTCCTTTACTGTTAGACCTGTATTACTGCATCCGCTGGATTCCTCCGTCTATTTTAGTGATCCCCTTTTGCAGCAACAGCAACGTGACTATTTTAATAAAAAAAAATCGATTCGATTGATTGCGATACCCCTTGGAATTCAACAGCAATACAACTCCCACTCTGCCTGGGGCAGAAATAATGAAGATTTTTTGTTGACCGCAGGTTATCAGCAAATGATTCAAGTAGGCGCTGCTATTCATTCCAAGTGGCTGAATGTGCAATTGATTCCCACCTATTTTTGGGCAGCTCCCAATTCGATTTTATCAAAAGGCTACCAAAAGTTTTCATTGGGGCAGTCTGCCATAAGGTTAAAACTAGGACCAAGTCCCTTAAGTATTTCACTATCTACTGAAAATTTATGGTGGGGTCCAGGAGTCTTCAACTCGTTAATGATGAGTAATAATGCCCCTGGCTTTGCTCATGTTAGTTTTCACACCAATAAGCCAATGAAAACTCCGGTAGGGTATTTTGAATTTCAGGTAATTGGTGGAAACCTCAGCAGTAAAGCTAATTTACCCTTCGAAAATAAAGATCCCAATACCTTATATCCCTCCTTTGCGCTTGAAAAACGCTATTTTAACGGTATCAATTTTGCTTATCAGCCAATATTTGCCAAAGGCTTTACTGTTGGAATGAACAGGATGTTTCAACGCTATCAAAAGGATGCAGATAAAGAGGGAAGTTTTCTTCAAAAATATTTGCCGGTTGTTACCTCCGTTTTTAAATCCAATACAGGTGGCGGCAATGGAGGAGTTGAAGATGCTAGGAGTCGTGACCAGTTGATTAATCTATTTGCACGCTATTTGTTTCAGCAATACAATACTGAAATATATGGAGAGTATGGATGGAATGATCATAAATACAATTTAAGAGACCTCACCCTAAATCCAGACCATGCTGCCGCCTATCTGGTAGGACTAAGAAAAGTATTTGCCCTAGATTCTGCAAAAAGATTCACCTTAGAAGCCGAAGCTACTCAACTGGAACCTACCAATAGTGATATTGCGCGCGGTGCTGGCAACTGGTACGAACATGGTCAAGTTCTGGAAGGGTATACCAATGAAAATCAAATCATCGGAGGGGGCATTGGGCCGGGAGATAATACCGCTACCGTTCGGATGACTTATAGCACCCAATCAACAAGGCAAAGTCTACGCATTGAGCGGTACCAGCATGACCCGCGCTTTCATGACAATAAATGGACTGACTGGTCCTTTGCTATTGCACACCAGCAAGTGATCAAAAAATACTTGGTGGGAGCTGCTGTTGACTTTGTATGCAGGGGTGGTTTTCAATGGACACAACAAAACTTTGTAAACATGCAGTTTAATTTAAAAGTTCAATACTTTTTGTTCTAAACATATGATAAAAATTCGAAGCATCCCTTTATTCCTGTTGCTACTGGTAGCACCTGAAATACATTTGCGTGCCCAAACCTTTTATTCCTATCAAGGGTCAGGTGTTTTGAGGGAAAGCTTTTTACTAAACAACCGTTCTTTTTGTATTAATCCAAATCAGCTATCTTACTTACTGGTCGACTCTTTAATGAAAGTGCCTCGATTACGCAATCAAAAAAAGCTATCCATACAGCCTGCCGCCGTTTCTATTTTAAAATTCAGCAACTCTGCAGTTCCTTCCGGCATTAATCAGGGACCATTAATACCTAATGTTGGTGACCAGTACCTTATTTCTATGGGGATTAAGCTGAAATGGAAAGACAATATTGATATCAGCTTTTCACCGGAATATCAATTTGCCCAAAATATACCCTTTCGTCAATATCCAACATACAATAGAGAATGGACACCTTACTATTACTTTCTGAATCATATTGACAATCCTGAGCGGATGGGAGAGAACCAGCTTAAGAAATTTTATCCTGGGCAATCCTATATTAAGGTGAAGGTGGGGAAATATACAGTGGGTCTTTCTACTGAAAATAAATGGTGGGGGCCTGCCAGTTTTAATCCTTTAGTATTGGGAAGTAATGCTGCAGGTTTTTTGCATGGAACACTAGCCACCAGCAAACCTATTTTAACAAAGATTGGAACTTTTGAAGGGGAAGCAATTGCCGGGTTATTAAAGGGTAGCGGAATTGTGCCCAGGGAGACCTACCGCATAAATACAACTACTCAAACAGGAGATTTTTTATACCAGCCAAAAAAAATGCACCAGCGGTACATTACAGGAATGGTTTACACCTACCAACCAAAGTGGATACCTGGCTTATATGTTGGACTAGCAAAATTATCCATGATGTATTCGGATGAAATTAGCAATGGATTTGACCTTTTACCCTTGGAAGGTTTTGCGGGTGATAAGTTCACTCCTGCAGAAACCAGCAGAAGAAAAGCCTCAATGGGGTCATGGTTTTTCAGGTACGTGATGCCCAAAGAAAATGCTGAGATTTATTATGAATACGGCAGAAGTGACCAATCATTGCATGTTTGGAATCTATTTGAAAAAAATCCATATGGAAGAGGATTTACTGCAGGATTTAGAAAAGGATATCTCATTGGACAAAAAAAAAGGCAACAAATTCAGTGGGGGGCGGAGCTGACCAACTTAAGTCTACCATCCAAAGAACAAGTGCAGACTACCCCAGCAAGTTGGTACTTGGATGACTATGTGCGACAAGGATTTACTAACCGGGGAAAAGTATTGGGAGCAGGTATAGGACCGGGTAGTAATAGCCAAACAGTATATGTACAATGGCTGAAAGGGTTAAATAAAGTTGGTCTTCGATTCAATAGGGTAATTCATAATCTTGATTTTTACCACTACCAACCTTATTACTTGACTGATCATTTTAATCAGTATTGGGCAACGGTAACTGGAACCTTATACGGATCCTTTAACTGGAATAAAATCACCCTTGCAGCAGAGTGCACTCGGCAAAGAGACCTGAATTATAACTGGGAATGGGAGAGGTATACTCCCAATGGCTTTGAAAATATCGGATATGATCAATTGAATTTAGGTGTCCGATTATTATTGCAATACCGATTCTGATTTGGAATGGATAGCTGGTTCGTATAAGAAAACCAGTGCAATGATACTCAATAAAAATCCTGCGCCGAAGCCCCCTAATAGGCCTTCCTGCCATTCATTTTTATTATCCTCTAATGGTGTATCAGGATTGTCGATTACTTGTATTGTTGGGGTTTCTTGTAAAAGAGAAACCTTACTAATTTCCAAATTCTTTATCACTTCGGAGTAGATGGTGGTGGACAATAATTCTTCACGCGAATCGATGGTGTTTTGAATATTTTCCTGAATAAACTGGGGATTGATATCAATTAAACTTAGGTTGGATTGAGCAGAAGTTTTAATACTACTATTGGTATGTATTTGCAAACTGTCTGCCAAAAATTGCAAACGGCTAATATTTCCTCTTAGTCTTTTCGTTTTGGTATTAATATAAAATTCAGAAATGGTGGATAAGAGCCTTTGGCAAAATTCCGAGGCCAATATTTCATCGCGCATGGTAATATCCAATTCAAATAAACTTAATCGTCTATCCGGTTTAAATATATCCAAGTCCTTTTCAATAACCCGCAAAATCAGGGTATTTAATAAACTATCTTCTATTCGATTGAATTTTTTATCAGCTGGTGAAAATTGGATAAGCACACCCACCTTGCTACTTTTTTCCCATTTCTTTTTTAATTTCAACTTTTCCGCATAAATATCTGCCAAGGTCTGGTTAGTCCCGTTATAATAGGTGAGAAAGGTTTTCCTTAAAAGCGACCTGCTCTTGGAAAGCTCTAAAATATTTTCACCACTCAATAAATTACTGCCTCCGCCCAGGGCACTCATAATCTCTGAACTAAACTGACCAGATAAAGCACCTAGAATACCGGAACTTCCGATTGACTTACTGTCCTCTACGACAAAACTTGACCTTGCTTTGTATTTAATTGGCTTCAGCAAAACATAACTTAGACCTAACAGCATGCCCACAATTACTGAAAGAAAAATCCAACGTTTTTTTAGAAGCAAATAGGAGAAATATGCTTTTAAAATAAATGAAAGGCTATTGGTTGAAGTGGTTTGCATCTGGTATTCTATCGTTTTAATACAGAGTAAACTGCTATCATGGAAGTGAGTAATGTAGCCGCTAATGTGGCAGCACCCGAAATTTCCCCTACTCCAAATTTTTTCACATCCATCAAAGTTTTCTCGGGTATAATTATTTTACTTCCAGCAAGGATTTTTGGATACGACCGGAAAAATAAAAAATGTTTCATTTTTTTAAACATGCCATTGGGGTATTGAACATACACTTTTTTCAAGTTGCCGTTATTTTTAATACCCCCTACAGCAGATATATAACTTATAAGATTGGCAGATTTATAATCCACCATTTGCTCATTAAATACCGCACCACTCACCGTTACAAAATTGCTTTTTCTCGGAATATAAATACTGTCTCCTGGCAAAAGAAAGAAGGAGACATCTTTTCCAATCTCGTTGTTAACCCCAAAAACGTTGGTACCCACCCTTAAGCCGCCCCTGTAAATTTGCAGATCTCTGATGGAAGCGAAAGGGCTAATTCCGCCAGCCCTTTTAACAATTTCCAAAACCGTTTCATCTCTTTTTTCCAAACTATAATCTCCCTGGTACAAAATCTCTCCTCTTAACTTAACATTGCCAATAAGGCGGTAATTCAATAGGCGGGGTACAAAAATATCATCAAAAGGTTCCAGTTTGACTGAGTTTTTTGAGCTCACCAAATTAGAGTCTATTTTAATTGTACTTAACCTCAATACCTGATTGGCCAAATTATCAGAAATGTTTTTTTCCATTCTGGAAAGTTCAATTTTATGATAGGCCGCATCCACAGTAAACCCTCCTGCCAATGCAATCAAATCTTCGGCTTTCATCCCCTTTTGAAACGAGTAAGAACCGGGGTTTTTTACTCCCCCATTTACAGTTATAAAACTACTGGCAATAAAATTTGAAGCCGGGTAAATAATGACGGAGTCATTCTTTACTAATAATATATCCTCCTGCAATCCACTGATAATTTGTTTCAGGTCGAAGGGAATCATTTGAACACTCAAGCCAGGCATCTTCCGCTGAATATAGCCCCTATTAACAAACGCCTCGTCTTTGATGCCGCCAGCCCTGTCTATCAAAGATTTCAGACCTTCCTCCTGCAGCAAGCCGTATGCGCCCGGCCTATTAATTTCTCCTTGCACCGTTACCCTATTTTCAAATCGGTGGTCAATAGCCCCCACATGTATGCTATCTCCACTATTTAGCATGTATTTTGAGAAGTCTTTTTCAGTCACATTTTTTACCAGCAAAAAATTATTTCCGTTGGTTGTAACTGTGATAGATTGCCGATACGCTTTTTCAGAAAATCCGCCAGCATAATGGAGTAAATTTTCAAGTGATTCCTTTTCCTTTAATTCAAAAATAAATGGATTTTTCACCTCTCCAGTAAGCGATACCCTTTGTTGATAGATGGGGAAATGAATAATATCCTGGTCTTCTAGCCGAATATTCTTCCTCACTAATCCATCCGCAAGGTATTGGTACAAATCAATTTCCTCGATTACCTTATTGTTTCGAATCAGTTGAATTTTACGTAGCCCCCCCTTTTCAGTTGGCCCACCAGATATATACAATAAATTGAAGAAATTAGTTAAGGAAGAAACCACATAGCCTCCTGGATGAGCTGCTTCGCCAGAAACGATTACCTGAATGCTTCTCAATTCGCCTAGATTTAAATAAAGTGAAGTTGCTTTTGTTTTTAACCCAGGGTAGATAGTAGACAATTTTTCACTAACCAATTTTCGCACTCCCTCTATCGGTAGTCCACTTAATTGAATTACGCCTGCATAGGGCAAGTTGAATTGACCTTCCGAATTGATATAGCCAGTAAATGATTTGGTATTTAAACCGGTAATGCTAATTACCAATTGGTC
>CANIMM010000071.1 GCA_947468255.1 Chitinophagaceae bacterium
TATTTTCTGAAAGTTATTGGGTAGCTATCAAAATACAACCTATAAAAAGGATTGCAGTTGGAAAGATTAAATGCGTTATTTAGCGGGCTGGCCTTCGTTGAGAATTTTGAGGTCTCGGAGCATTTCTTCCCCCTCCACCACTTGGACGAGATGCCGCAGGATTATAGGCAGGGGCTTCGCCAAATTGCTCGGGAACTGCTACTTTTGGAACAGGCTTTCCCAACAATTTTTCAATTGCAGCAAATTTTCGCTGTTCTGTTTCGCTAATAAAAGTGATCGCCGTACCTTCTGCAGCAGCCCTGGCAGTCCGCCCAATCCGATGTACATAATCTTCTCCATCATGGGGAACATCATAATTTAAAACCATTCCAATATTATCAATATCAATACCTCTGCTTAGGATATCGGTAGCTACTAAAATTTGAATCCGACCACTTTTAAAATGCATGAGTACCTCTTCTCTTTTATCCTGCTCTAAATCACTATGAATTTCATCAACAGGCAAATTGGTTCTTTTCAAATCACGGGTTAACTGTTTCACACTGATCTTACTGCTGCAAAATATCAGTACCGATGAAAAGTTTTTTTGATGTAAAATGTATTTTACCAAGGGTATTTTTTGGGTATCATATACCACATAGGCAAGCTGGGTAATTTTTTCATTGGGCTTGCTGATGGAAATACTCACTTCCTCCGGCTTGTGAAGAATGGTTCTTGCTAGCTCCCTGATTTTATGTGGCATGGTGGCTGAAAACAAGAGGTTCTGTCGCTTCTGAGGTAGGGCGTGAATGATGCGCATAATATCATCATAAAATCCCATATCCAGCATCCTGTCTGCTTCATCAAGAATTAAATATTTTAATCCCTGAAACTTCACGTAGCCCATATTGATATGAGCCAGCATTTTTCCAGGTGTACAAATCACTACATCAGCACCTGCGCTCAGTGCTTTTTTTTCTTGAACAAATGCGTTGCCATCTCCCCCACCATAAACTGCAATGGAACTTACAGAGGTGAAATAGGAAAGCCCTTCCATGTGTTGTGCTATTTGAATAGCCAATTCACGGGTAGGCACTATCACCAATGCGGTAATACTCTGGTGATTGAGCGGAGATGAAATAATATTATTGATAAGGGGAAGTAAAAAAGCGGCTGTTTTGCCAGTCCCGGTTTGTGCTGATGCGATTACATCTTTTCCTGCTAATACCAATGGAATCACCTGTTCCTGAACAGGAGTTGCTTCGTCATAGCCAGATGCCTCAATTCCTTCCAATAGTCGGTTGTCGAAACCAAAATCTTTAAACTTCAAAATACGTATGTCTGATTAATTGATTAATAACTTAAATAAGCAATTACTCACTCGCTGATTCGGCATCCGAAACAGAGTCGATTGGCTGAGGAGTGATATTTTTTACGGTGATCTGGAATTTGGTATTTAAAATTACCTGAAAATGCCCCGTTGACAAAACTATTTTAGTAGCCGCATCTTCTAGCATAGCTGCTGCCAGATGACTTGCCAAATCAGAACCGCTGATTACATTACTCACCTTGCCTTCTGTAAACTCGATGGTAAACTTGTACCCTGCTTTTCTGCCCGTTCCAGCTCTTTCAAAATCTTCGCGGTTTAAACTCAGTAGTTGATCTCCAGCAGCTGATTTTTTTAATAAAATTCTAATAACCGGCAGGTATTTGTTCCAGATGTAAGTGTACATGTTGCAGTTTTTTAATTCCTTTTTTTAAACGAAATTGAATTATTGGTTTTAAATGATCGTAATTACAATACTAAAGGTAAGCTTTATTGCCATAGCAAGCCTTTTTGATTTGGTCGAAAAAGGTTTCAACAGTCTACCAAAACACTAGAAAACGGCTTTTTTAACAAAAAGAATGACAGCTTGAGCACAATATTTGGTACAAGTGGTAGTTACTAAGGGTATAGGCAAGTGAAAAATGATTGAACTGGAGGTGCAAAACAATTCGGTTGAAAAATTTCGGAAATACACAATGAATGTAACCTCCCACTGAGTTATCCTTCACCCTTCCTCTAGGCTTTGAGCAAAGATTATTCATCAAATATGTACTCATGAACACCTTACCGATTCAACCACCTACAAAAATGATAGTAACGCAGAATTCAAATAATTCTACCAGCTGGATTGGTCACCCAACAACAGACCAGATTGAGACCAAAAGGGGGCAAACCTTTTTGTCACCATTTGAAGCCGATCTGGAGGCAATTGAGGTTTTCACCAGCTTAGTAACCCACCCTGGGGAAATGGAAATGACAGTTCACCAGGTTGATGAATCATCAAAAACCTGGGGCCCCGCCCTAGTATCTGCTAGTATACACCTCGAATGTGATGATAGTGGAAAGTGGAAGTCAGTCCATATTACAGGACCGCACTTAAAAAAAGGAGCATCCTATGGATTTCGACTCGAATGCCCTAATTCCTATATTGGGCTGGGTGAGGCAATTTTTAGCAACTCAAATCCAACTTTAATTAATGGGCAAGAGTGGAAATTTACCAACATAGACAAAAAAGGGGTTTCCTATTCCTATTTCAGCTTAGCCTTTAGAGTTGAAGCGAGGGCCTGAAGGATTTCCGCCATTTTGTTATTTACAAGGAGCAACCCTACTACAAGTACATTCACTTAATGTACAAATTTAAATCCAGTCAGTTGTTCAATCTGATGAACCGTTACCTCATTGTTGTCAATGCCGTCTGCATGCGATAAATCATTATTAAACAAATACGCTTTGTAGGATTTAGTTTTCAAAACATGAATTACTTTCCAGCACTGCAAGGGTACCGAAACCTTTCCTATTTTTTTTGCCTCCCCCACACTCCCTGCCCATACATGAATACTATCCTCTTGAATAGCCAGCTTTCGGGTAAGCCGCTCTAATGCCTCCCAATCTCCCGCATTTAATGCATGGTATTGAGGAGCCATATTCGAAAAATAAAAACACTCTTCCATTACTATTTCACCTTGGCACTTGTTACTAGCTGCCGGACACATATGCCCACGATCCGTTCCGGAGTGAAGGTAATCCGCCTTTAAATTGGTTTCATCAGGCAGCAAAGGATCTGGCCGAAATTGATCCTTTCTCCTTGTAGCAAAACTACAATTGTCACGAGCGCTGGTTTCCCACCAATCCACCATTAGGGGATAAAATTTGGAAGTGCTGAAAATAGAAGTGTAGTTAGCATGCTTTATTTGTACTGTATTCTGAGCATACAAATGGATGTTAATAAAAATCAGTAAAAATGAAAATACTTTTTTCATAGAAATTATCTAATCTTCCACAAATTTCGGTTAGTAATGTTGAATAATAATCAGCCCCCAATTAAAATATTGGAATCTTCGCCAGCAAAATTGCAGCATTTACCTCCTCCAATGAAATGGAAGCCTACAACTCACTCACCGCTAAAATAAAAGGGCTTGACACTTGAAGTTTTGCCAAAATGATACAATTACAAGTAAAGACTGATTGTAAATTATCAGCGTTGACTTATTTAACAGCCCTTCTATTATAAAACTAATTTTTGTAAAGCGTAGTAAAATCAATAGTTTTAAGTAGCCGAGAGGCGCTTTTGAAAATAAAGGCCAGATGGCAATAAAACAATATCCTACAACCATGAGAAAAAAATTTTTCATTTTCGGAATTATTTTTACTTCCATTGCCTCTCTTCTCTTTTTTTTTAAGATAATTGGACCTATCACCCCATTATTTTTTTTAGGTTTATTAGCTCTTGGATACCGCAATAGCAAACAAACAAAGCATACGATTTTAAGAAATTATCCTGTTGTAGGTTACTTCAGGTACATGTTCGAAATGATTGCCCCTGAAATTCAACAGTATTTTATTGAGCGCTCCACAGATGGAAAACCATTTTCAAGAAATGAGCGTTCTTTAATTTATCAGCGATCTAAAAATATTGATGCTACAACCCCATTTGGAACTCAAATGCATTTGAATCATTCGAACTATGAAGGGATCAAACACTCTATGTTTCCAACATTAGTGAATGAAGCACTTCCGAGGGTTTTAGTGGGTGGCCCTGATTGTAAACAACCTTATTCTGCTTCCCTACTGAATATTTCAGCAATGAGTTTTGGATCACTGAGTGAAAATGCGATCAAATCGCTCAATCTGGGTGCGAAAAAAGGGGATTTCTACCACAATACTGGTGAAGGTGGCTTAACCGAGTTTCATTTACAAGGCGGAGATGTTACTTGGCAAATAGGAACAGGCTATTTTGGCTGCAGAAATATGGAGGGGCAGTTTGATGCGGATAAATTTGCTGAAAAAGCCAATCTGCCCGCAGTTAAAATGATTGAAATTAAGCTTTCACAAGGAGCAAAACCTGGTCATGGTGGTGTTCTTCCTGCACAAAAAAATACACTACAAATTGCAAAAATTCGTGGAGTAGAACCCTTTACTACCATCCTTTCTCCTCCAAGCCATTCTGCTTTTAAAGATTATAAAGGATTAGTTGAATTTATAGCTCAATTGCGCCATTTGTCAAATGGAAAGCCAGTTGGTTTTAAACTTTGCATTGGGGAAACCAATGAATTTGATAAGTTGTGCAAAGAAATGATTCATCAAAACTGCTTTCCCGATTTTATAACTGTTGACGGAGCTGAAGGAGGAACCGGAGCTGCACCACCAGAATTTTCTGATGGAGTAGGTATGCCATTTGAACCCGCTTTGATATTTGTTAATACTACATTGGTTAATTTAGGAATAAAAAATAAAATTCGAATTATCTGCAGTGGTAAAATCATTTCGGGCTATTCCATTTTAAGAGCCGTTGCGTTGGGTGCAGATATGTGCAATAGCGCCAGAGGATTTATGTTTTCACTAGGATGCATTCAAGCTTTGCGATGCAACAACAATGAATGCCCGACAGGTATTGCCACTCAAAACAAAATGCTGATGAAAGGATTAGTCGTTACAGACAAGTATGATAGAGTATATCATTTCCATAAAAATACCCTGCATGCAGCAAATGAGTTATTGGCAGCAACGGGAAAAAATAATTTTTCAGAAGTAGATATTTCTATTTTTATGCGAGGCGATGAGTTTTCTAATTTAGCCAATTTATATTTTCCAGACAATTTGGAAATCTAAGGCTATTTTAAAAATAAAGAAATGAAGATTTTTTAGTCGGGTGAAAATAGATATAGCGGGCACCCTGTTTACAGAAGAAAAAAATAGTACGCATAACTAAATACAAAAAGGCCTTGAAATTTTCCAGAAGAAAAACTTCAAGGCCAACTTTTTTTTAGAACAATTGTAAAACTAGTTCAATTAATTTTTTATTTTAACTTACCCAGCTGTTCATTATAATATTGAACTGTTTGAATTACAGATGAAAGATTGCTTGGCAAATCTTCTGCATCCCTTTCTATATAAATATGTCCTTTAAAATTTTGCTTCTTGAGCTCAGCAAAAATTGCAGGAAAATCTACCACACCGGTTCCAACAGGAACATCCTGTAAAGCTGGATTATTATAAGCCGCTATATCCTTCAAATGCACACCAATAATATGTCCGCTTAATTTTTTTACTGCTTCCAATGGATTAATACCGCTCTTTGGCCAATGCCCCAAATCAGCACAGGCGCCAAAATTAGGATGGTTTTTTATTGCAGCTAATACAGAATCAGGGCTCCAATATCGGCTAACACCTTTCCAATGTTCATGAATAGCAACCTTCACTCCATATACTCCAGCAAGACTATCAATACTATCCCACATGTTCAATGGTGGTTCAGCTGTTACAAACTTCACTCCGAATCCTTGAGCTATATCAAATTGCTTTTTCCAGGAAACTACCGTGGAATCTCCAGCAATATAAATGGATTCAATATTAAGTCCCTTTTTGCTAATCAATGATTTTAGTTTACCGATACCAACAGCCGAAAGTTGAAAAACTAAAGAGTCTTTTACATCAGGACCTCCTTTTTGAAAAGTATTGGGTTCAATATATTTTAACCCGGCACTGTCAATTTTATCTAAGGCTTCTGCAAAATTAAATGTGTGAAAAGTCCATAATGCAACTCCAAACTTCCAATCAGTGGAAGGGTCTGTAATAGCTGCAGTATCCTTATTTACAGCAGCAGACTGTTGTACATTGCTATTGCAGGAAGCAAAAAAGATTGAAAATACAAGTAGCGGTAATAGCAATTTTTTCATATGTGTTTTTTTTAATACTAATAAGGACAAAGTTCTGCTATTTTATTTAATTAACTGATTTCTTCAAATTGAAAACCCCTGCTCAAAAAATCAGCATTCCCAATTAAGATTTGCCAGCAATATTGGAAGAATACTTTCACTTTATAAAATCTGGCAAAACTCTAATCTTTCTCCATCGGGACCAGCAATATTGAAATATTTACAGCCCTTTTCCCAAAAATTTAAAAAAACAGGTTGGTCTTCAAAAATTGAAAACCCTTCTTTTTTAAGCAAGTCAAATGTTTCATCAATGTCGTCTACATCAAAGGCGATATGATCAATACGTCCATCCTTTCGTTGCTTTACATTGCTTAATTCAGGTTCAGGCATTTGGTACAATTCTATTATAATTGCATCGCGCTTCATCATTGCAACTTTTCCCTGTTCTCCTTCGTGCATAAAAGTAGCGTTCATTACCCTTTTAAAACCTAGACGCTCATAAAAGGCCTGGGAAATTTCAAGATTCACAATTGGAATTCCGATATGCTGTAAATGGTTTATTTTTAAATTCATTCTTGAATAATTAATTGGTTATGGTTTTTTATTGATTGGGTAATGAGTTGTTTAGCAATGCTATTTTACCAAAACGAAAAAAAATCAATTCAGTAAAACCAGCTTTCATTCATTTGCAAGCCCAATGTTTTTAATATGTAAACAAGGTACGATAAACTACCTGATTAGCTGTAGCATTGGGCAATTCAAAAATCGACTGATTAGCAGTAATACTCAATCGTTAAATATTCCGAACAGCTCGAACCTGGTATTTGAATCCCTTTACGTAGGAATTGAACTGAACACCATCATTGAAGAACTGAATCCAGGCGCTGTAAATACCTTTGGTCTCGGTGGAACTCCAATAGTAATTGTCAGAAAAACAGCCAATTTGATTCTTGTTCTCATACAAAATATTTAACTCCTCCTTGGTTGGTAAGCGCCAACCACCTCCTAAAGCAGCACAGGTTTTTTTAGCCTCTTTCCAATACATTTTTTCAGCAAAGTCATAGTCCGCAACTTCTAAATTTCCTATTATCATGGCATTGGTTTTAAAATGGCAAAGTGTGACTTGGTTAGTTTAAGATAATAAAATAATCCCCTCCCTATGAGCAATGATTTTAAAAACTATCTCCAAACACTATACAAACATAAAAAAAATCATCCAAATGGATTGGGCGTTCTTATTTCATCGGTTTTCCAGATTGTGATTAGATCAAAAAACAAGGCCTGGGTAGAACCCCTGGTATTTTTAAATACGTTCGAAGACAATTTAAATATTCGTTCCACAACCATTTAATCCAATGGTTTTGCTACCCCACACTGATAGCTTTGAGTCTATAAAACAACAGAACCCTTACTTTGTAAGGGTTCTGTAAATTATTGTTGATACCACCAAGAATTCAACTTATAACTATGGTTTATACAATTCCTATTCTTTTATCTGGTTCAGACTAAACCTTTGCAGTTTTAACTGTTTTGATAATTCTAGCAGCTACTTTGTAAGGATCTGCCGCTGAGTTTGGACGACGATCTTCCAACCATCCTTTCCATCCTCTTTCTACCGCACCAATGGGGATACGAATAGAAGCGCCTCTATCAGAAACGCCGAAAGAGAAATCATGAATACTTGCTGTTTCATGTTTACCCGTTAATCTTAAATGATTGTCTGCGCCGTATACATCAATATGTTCTGCAACAAATGGCCTGAAAGATTCACAAATAACATCATATACTTCTTTCTTACCGCAAGTTCTTAAAGTAGTATTAGAGAAATTCGCATGCATACCAGAACCATTCCAGTCCAAGGTACCCAAAGGTTTGCAATGCCAGTTGATAGATACGCCGTATGTCTCTCCAATTCTTTCCAATAAATAACGAGCTACCCAAATTTGATCACCTGCTTCTTTGGCACCTTTTGAAAATATCTGGAATTCCCATTGCCCGGCTGCCACTTCTGCATTGATCCCTTCTATGTTCAAACCTGCATCAATACAAGCGTCTAAATGTTCTTCAACAATATTTCTTCCATAAGCATTGTTTGCACCAACTGAACAATAGTATTGTCCCTGAGGCGCAGGATAACCACCTTCTGGGAAACCCAATGGTTTATTCGTTGCTGGATTCCATAAAAAATATTCTTGCTCAAATCCAAACCAAAAATCATTGTCATCATCTTCAATGGTAGCCCTTCCATTGGTTGGATGAGGTGTACCATCTGAACTCATTACTTCACACATTACCAAATAAGCATTTTTACGGAGAGGATCTTTACAAATAAAGACAGGTTGTAACAAACAATCACTTGATCCACCGGGTGCTTGCTCTGTTGAAGAACCATCAAAACACCACATATCACAATCCGCTAATTTACCACTGAAATCTTTTTCAACTTTTGTTTTGCTTCTTAATGATTGAGTTGGTTTGTAACCATCGAGCCAGATGTACTCTAATTTTGAAACTGCCATAGAATTTGAATTTTAATATTAAAAAATAAAAGTATATATCAAAAATGTAACTAAATCCTAAAATTTTACACAAAAATAATGCAGAATTATTTTATTTAAAAATAAAATTTCAAGAATTGAACGATTTACACTCAATACAAAATATTTATTTAATTTATATATAAATGAAGTCAGAAAATTATGTCCATTTTTAATTTCCAAAATGCAACACAAATACTTGTCGATTATTGAAACCCAGAAAATCGGCTCAGCGATTTTTATTTTTGATTGATTATCAAAAAGCCGGATTAGGCATTCTTGTCTTGGCCAGCCTAGAGCGAATTAAGGCAATCATACTGTCTGGGTTTTGAAATGTATTTACAAGCCATTTTGATTTTTTAAATTATCATACGTACATTTAAAAATAAGGGGTGGGATGTGACAACTTAAATTACTTTCACCGTTGAACAAGTGGTTATTGAGAGGACTTTTTCTTTTGTACAGATACCCAAACAAAAAGTGATGCCGGAATTTTAATGAAGCGTTCTTAGTATTAAATAAAATTCTATTAACTAATTTAAACAAAATAATACCATGTATTTATTTGGAAAAAAAATATTGATAAGCAATCTAATTTGTTTTGTTGTAGGATTACAATTTGTTTTTGCTCAAACCCTTGTTACTGAAAACAACAACCCGCTCTTACAAAGAAGTTCACTTCAATACCAGGCTCCGGTTTTTAATATCATAAAAGATGAGCAGTTTAAACCGGCATTTGAATTTGCATTAAAAGAACATGATAAGCAAATTGATGTTATTGTAAACAACCCCAACAAACCTACTTTTGAAAATACCGTGCTGGCCCTGGAAATAAGTGGAGAAGATTTAACAAGAGCCTCTTCCATCTTTTATAATCTTACCGGATCCAACACCAACCAGGTACTACAAAAAACTGAAGAGGAATTTGCCCCCATTTTTTCGGCACATAATGATATGCTGTATCTAAACAGTAAGATATACAACCGCATCAAGGGTATTAATAAAGTAGCATTAAAAGGAGAGGAAAAAAAATTAGTTGAATATTACCTGCTGCAGTTTGAACTGGCAGGCGCCAATTTATCTGATGCTGGCAAAGAAAAGATGAAAAAAATAAACGAGTCGCTGGCAATACTAAGAACCAACTTCAGCAACAGGTTATTAGTTGCAAGAAAAAACGGCGCCTTGCTGATAACTGATGAAAATGAACTGGACGGTTTGAGCGCTGAAGAAATTGCAGCTTCCAAACAAAAAGCTAAACTAGCAGGATTTGAGGGCAAATATTTGCTTGGCCTGCTAAATACCACCCAACAGCCTTTGTTACAAAATTTAAAAAACAGAAGTACAAGAGAACGGCTTTTTAAATCATCGTGGACACGTGCCGAAAAGAACGATAGTGCTGATACCCGTAACATTCTGGAAACAATGGCAAAGCTGCGGCTTGAAAAAGCACAATTGATGGGCAAAAAAAGTTTTGCAGAATGGAAACTGCAGGATCAAATGGCAAAAAACCCTGGCCAAGCTTTTAACTTACTGTCAAACATTGCAAAGTACTCGGTTGCTAAGTCAAAAAAAGAAGCCAAGGAAATACAAGATTTGATTGATTCACAGCATGGAGGTTTTACATTAGAACCATGGGACTGGAATTTTTATTCAGAACAGGTGCGAAAAGCAAAGTATGATTTAGATGAACGCGAGGTAAAGCCCTATTTTGAATTAACTACCGTTTTGGAAAAAGGGGTTTTTTTCGCAGCCAAAAGAATGTATGGGATATCGTTTAAAGTGCGTAAAGATTTACCGGTGTACCACTCTGATGTAGTTGCTTATGAAGTTTTTGATAAAGACGGTAAATCGATGGCCATTTATTACCTTGATTTTTATACAAGGGATAATAAAGGGGGCGGGGCCTGGATGAATAATTTTGTAAACCAATCGCACTATTTAAAACAAAAACCCGTAATAGTAAATGTTTTTAATTTTCAAAAGCCTACCGAAGGCAATCCCTCATTGATCAATTTTGACGAGGTAACTACTTTGTTTCATGAATTTGGGCATACACTTCATGGGTTATTTGCCAATCAAAAATACGTAAGCCTCTCCGGTACAGCTGTGCCCAGGGATTTTGTTGAGTTTCCTTCACAGATAAATGAGCATTGTGTATTAGATCCTATTATATTAAAAAACTATGCATTGCACTATAAAACAAAAGAAGTAATTCCTACGCAACTAATAGAAAAAATAAAAAAAGCTGAAACTTTTAATAAGGGCTATACGGTAACAGAACTATTAGCAGCTGCTACATTGGATATGGCTTGGCACAGCGTTGAAAACGCAGCAGATTTTACCCCCAGTTTAGATTTTGAAAATAACTCTTTGCAACATTATGGATTACTTGTAAATGAGGTACGCACAAGGTATCACACACCCTATTTTGCACATATCTGGGGTGGCGACTACTGTGCAGGTTATTATGCCTATACCTGGAGCAAAACCTTAGATTATAATGCTTTTGATTGGTTAAAAAGCAATGGTGGCATGACAAGAGCCAATGGGGAACGGTTTAGAAAATATATTTTATCGGTAGGCAACAGTGTTGATTTAAAAAAAGCATTCAGGGATTTTATAGGGCATGATATGGAAGTTATGCCTTATTTAAAAAACGCCGGATTACTTGAATAATATCTAGTAGATCTTACAATAAGTTTTATATTAAAACAGGTTTTGAGCTACCAGTTCAAAAAGTTCTGTTGGCTTACTTCATTTCCATCCCTTGGCGACAGTAGCGGGATTTTTAATGCCTTGTTCTAAACATAATTAAAATTTCAACTTAATAATTTCCGACTACCCAAAACACATCAAAACCCTTACTAAGAAAGAATTTTGATGTGTTTTGGGTAGTTTTTTAGGTGTTTGTTTTTGCCAATTACTTTCCAATGCAAAATTTGGAGAAAATGAAATCCAACACATCTTCGTTGGTAATATCGCCCGTAA
>CANIMM010000072.1 GCA_947468255.1 Chitinophagaceae bacterium
GAAGACGGAAATGAATACCCTGTAATTAAATTGGAAATTTCCAATACTTCTCATCCGTTTTATACTGGTAAGAATGTATTGGTGGATACTGCAGGTCGTATTGATAAATTTAAAAAACGTTACGAAAAGAAGGCAGGTTTGTAATTGGTTACCAATTTGTACTTTTCAATTCAATAGCTTACGTCCCTTCGGTTTACCGAAGGGATTTTTTTGTTTTAGCAAAGCAACATACCACTGCATTTAGGAGGATTATATTGTGGTTAATACATGCCAATTAGTAAGCTTTTATTATTATTTGATTAATTTTGAATTGTGAAAATAATTCTAGATGATACCAAAGCGAAGCTGGCCCTGTATCCATTTACAGCCACCCGGCATGCGGCGGATATCAGAATTGGCATTTTAACCATTCGTGAAAAATGGGCATATTCTGCTCGGTTTCAAGTTGACACGAATATGGACGCCTATTTTTCGGATATTTCTTCCGATGGTAATATTGCTGCTGCTATTTTTGCAGCCAATTTAATTCCCACTAAAGAGTGGCTAGATACAATTGAATTCCCCGTGGCGGTACCCGGTGAGCACCCTACCGATTTGGAAGATGCCGATTCGGTGAAAAGACTGGATTATCCTTGGCAAATTTTTCAATTGAATGATTGGGCCCTGCGCAAAGATTTTGAAATGATCACCTCAGGAAGGGTTTCGCAATCCCTTTCCGCTACTAATCGGGTTGTAGGGAGTGGGGATATTTTTTTGGAAGAAGGGGCGGTGGTAGAATATGCTATTTTGAACGCAACTACGGGGCCTATTTATATCGGAAAAAATGCTACGATGATGGAGGGCTGTATGATTCGGGGGCCATTTGCATTATGCGAAGGAGCTGTATTAAAAATGGGAACAAAAGTATACGGGGCTACTACTATTGGCCCTTATTGTATAGCCGCCGGCGAAATAAAAAATGCTATTTTATTTGATCATAGCAATAAGGCACATGATGGTTATTTGGGCGACAGTGTAATAGGAGCTTGGTGCAATTTGGGAGCCGGTACTACCAACTCCAACCTTAAAAATACGGCCGGTGGGGTTAAAGTATGGTTCAATGGCCTTAAAGACTATATTCCGGCTGGTGAAAAATGCGGTCTTTTAATGGGTGATTATAGCAGAACTGCCATTAATACCTCTTTCAATACAGGCGCTGTTATTGGTGTTTGTTGCCATATTTTTGGGGCTAACTTTCCCCCGAAATTTGTTGATAATTTTACCTGGGGAAATGAAAGGTATATTTTTGAAAAGGTTTTGGAGGATATCAGCAATTGGAAAAAATTGAAAGGGGTAATATTGACTGAGCAAGAAAAAACAATGATACAACAACTTTATTCGCAACTATAAACACAAAAAATGAGAAAACAAATCGCAGCAGCTAACTGGAAAATGAACCTTAGTATTGAGCAGGCAGAAACTTTAATGACTGATTTATTGGCAAGTCCAATTGAATTAACCGAAAACCAGCAAGCAGTTTTTGGCGTTCCGTTTCCCTATTTAATCAATATCAATCAAAAGATTGCAGGAAAACAACATTTTTCGTTGGCAGCACAAAATTGCTCCAATAAGGTTTCAGGTGCTTATACCGGTGAAGTAAGTGTAGAAATGTTGAAAAGCATCGGAGTACCCTATGTAATCATCGGCCATAGTGAACGTCGGGAATATTTCAATGAAACCAATGCCTTGTTGGCCGAAAAAGTGAATATCTGTTTTGAATACGGATTGCTACCTATATTTTGTTGTGGTGAGGCCTTGCAGATACGGGAAGCGGGTACTCAAAACAGTTATGTAGAAAACCAATTGAAGGAAAGTCTTTTTCATTTAACTGGGGAAAGCCTGAGGGGTTTTGTAATTGCTTATGAGCCAATATGGGCCATTGGTACTGGTAAAACTGCATCGAGTGAGCAAGCCCAAGAAATGCATGCCCATATTCGTAATGTAATGGCTGAGCAATTTGGCAAAGAAATAGCTGATAGCATTTCCATTTTATATGGTGGAAGTGTAAAAGCTGCTAATGCGAAAGAAATTTTTGGCCAAACAGATGTAGATGGAGGTTTAGTAGGCGGTGCCTCCTTGGTAGCAGCCGAGTTCTCGGCCATTATCAATAGTTTAAAAAAATAAGCATCCTATAAAGGGATTACATTAAATCCAAAGCCTTTGCAAAAAATGTGACATTAAAGGGAAGTACCATAGAACAGTAACCGCCCCCAACTTTATAAACAAAAACAGATGCAACTAAGGATGCAAAAAAGAGTATCCAATATAGGCCGGTAGATTTTTTGGTAGATTCCATTGTAAAATTATTTTTTGCAAAAGTAGGTCAAATCTTACTAATTTATAAATGTGGTAAGTATTATTTTAAATTTCGGTTGTCAAATGACCCTTTTTTAAAATCGTACTTACCTTTTTTATTTTTAACATAGTTATTTATTGTGTATTTTTTACATTATTCTTTAAAGTGCTTATATTCACCCTTTATTAAGTTGATTTACTAATGATATTTAACTTTTCGATTCGATTTTCAACAAAATATGGGCAGGCACTGTTTGTTTCTGGTACACATACTGCATTGGGAAACAATGATTTTAATAAGGCCTTGCCACTGCAGTATCTCAACGAAGAATTTTGGCAGGGAAGCATTGAAATACCTTCCAGCGATTACAATTTACCGGACTTACACTATTGCTACATCCTAGAAGATATAGATGGAATTCAGATCGTGGAATGGGGCAATGATCGGGTGATTCAATTGGATGCCTTAACGGGAGAAGAGCTTATTTTGGTTGACACCTGGAACCATGCGGGTGAAATAGAAAATTCATTTTTCACAAAAGCCTTTCAGGATGTATTATTTAGAACTTCCAAAACGTCAACTGCTATCGAACCCTTTCACCAAAAATTTACCCATGAGTTTAGGGTAAAAGCTCCCACAGTTATCGGGGATGAAGTGCTGTGTATTGGAGGAACCGGTATTCAATTGGGTGATTGGCAAACGGACCAGCTTCATCATCTTACAAAACAGGGATCATGGTGGACCATTCAGCTAGATCTTAGTAACTCCATTTTTCCAATATCGTATAAATATGGAGTTTATAACACTAAAGAAAAAAAATTCCAAGGTTTTGAATCAGGAACCAATCGAGTGTTGAAAGGCGAAAATCGAAAATTGACGACTACCATTTTACATGATGGTTTTGCACAGTTAGGTTTTCCAAAGTGGAGGGGAGCTGGGGTGTCTATTCCTGTATTTAGCTTGAGAAGTGAAAAAGGTTTTGGAACAGGAGAGTTTTCAGATATAGCCCCATTGGTAGATTGGGCAAAAAAATGCGGATTAAAATTAATCCAATTATTGCCTATTAATGATACTACGGCTACTCATTCTTTTCTTGATTCCTATCCGTATGCTGCCATTTCTACTTTTGCCTTGCATCCTTTGTATATCAATCTTGAAAAGGTGGCAGGGAGCAAAAATAATTCAATCATTAAGTCTTTATACAAAAATAAGGCGCAGCTAAATCATTCATTGGAAGTAGATTATAATCGGGTGATGCATCTGAAATTTGCTGCGCTGAAAGAATTATTTACCTCCCAAAAACAAGCTTTTTTTGGTGATATTCATTTTGTTGAATTTTTTGATTTAAATCGTCATTGGTTGGTTCCTTATGCAGCTTTTTGCTATTTAAGAGATCAATACGAAACGGCTGATTTTAGTCAGTGGAAATCACATAGTACATTCAATCATGCAGCGGTTCAGTTGCTCGCTTCTCCAGATCAACCCCATTATGAGGGTATTGCTATCCATTATTTTATCCAGTATCATCTTCATTTACAATTAAAAGAAGTGACTGCTTATGCCCATAAAAATGGAATTGTTATCAAAGGGGATCTGCCAATCGGAATTTACAGATATGGATCTGATGCGTGGATGGCTCCAGCATTGTTTCATATGGATGTGCAAGCAGGGGCCCCGCCAGATGATTTTGCAGTGAAGGGACAAAACTGGGGATTCCCCACCTATAACTGGAAGAAAATGCAGGAAGACGATTTTACCTGGTGGCGAAAGCGTTTTGAGCAGATGAGTGAATATTTTGATGCCTTTCGAATTGATCATATTCTGGGGTTTTTCCGTATTTGGAGCATTCCTTTACATGCAGTGGAAGGAATCATGGGTAAATTTGTTCCAGCCATTCCCATTCATCTGAATGAATTGTATCAACAAGGTATTTCATTTCAATATCAACGGTACTGCAAACCCTATATCCCCGACTATTTAGTGAATGAAAAATTTGGTAATCAGGCCGATTTTGTAAAAGCAAATTTTCTTGTATGGGGGGATGATAGTTTTAAATTATTACCTGTTTTTGATACACAGCGTAAAGTGGAGTCTCACTTTCAAAAGCTACCCCAAACTGCGGAGAACCTTTTATTAATGACCGGTTTGTATGATTTGATTAGCAATGTTATTTTTTTTGAGGAGGATGGATCACAGATTCAGCAGTTTCATTTTCGAATTCATGTAGACCAAACTATTTCTTTCCGGGATTTAGACGAATATTCGAAACAGAAATTAAAGCAATTGTACGTTAATTATTTTTTTTATCGTCAGGACGAATTTTGGCGAAAGGAAGCAATGTTTAAATTACCCAAACTGAAGCGAAGTACCAATATGCTGGTCTGCGGTGAGGATTTAGGTATGGTACCCACCTGTGTACCTGAAGTAATGCGTCAACTGGGTATTCTCAGTCTAGAAATTCAGCGAATGCCAAAGCAATCTAATGAAGAATTTCTCCATCCCAAAGATGCTCCTTATTTATCTGTTATTACTCCTTCAACGCACGATATGAGTACCATCCGGGGATGGTGGGAAGAAAATCCTGAAAAAACGCAGCATTTTTACAATTCTGTGTTGGGGCACAAAGGCATTGCTCCATTTTATTGTGAGCCAGCAATTAATAAGGAAATACTGATTCAACATCTTCAATCCCCTGCAATGTGGTGTGTTTTTCAAATACAAGATATTCTGGGAATGGATGCAAATTTGCGAAGAGCGAATCCAACTGATGAAAGAATCAATATACCTGCAGACGCTAAGCATTACTGGAATTACAGGATGCACCTGAGGCTAGAAGATTTGATTCTAGATAAGGGCTTCATCGAACAGTTACATACGATCGTTTCGCAAAGTGGCCGATAACACAGTTTCCCATTTTATTTAATTCCCCTTTTATTATCTTGATTTTTTTATTCTCCCCTGTGCTGCTAATAATAAGCTTACAATAGGGTAGTGGTTGTTCCATAACAGCAGTATTCTAAATTAATTCTATTCCTCTTTTTGGGAAATCTTATTTTTAATTATGCATCTCATTGTATAATAACTAGATTTTATTTATCTTTTATGACTTTGCTATTTGCTAGTAATTGTATCTGAAATTTTCCGTAGTCTTTAGTATGGGTATTTACCTAGATAATGTAGGCAAATGCCAATAGAGTTGAATATTTTTATTATGAATACGCCATTAAAAAATTACATCCATAATACGGTCATTTTTTTAGACTTGTTTTTTTTGAACATTATTTTGTTGTCCGTTCATTTTATTTTTAATGAAAATACAAATTGGATAATTTCAAGCGTTTATAGGGAGTATTGGGTGCTCTTAAACGGTTCTTGGATTGCACTTACGTATATTTTAAAAACCTATTCTGGAGGGGAATTGAATCGGTTTGAATTTTTTATTAAACGAACCGCCCAAGTTTATTTATTTTGGATCATTGTGGTATTGTTTTATCTTTTCTTTTTTCGAAAATTTCAAATTTCTAGGGGATTTGTTTTTATCACTTTTTTATTATTTGGATTCGGCTTGTTATTGAATCGGTTTTTATACCTTGGCATCCATATTTATTTAAAAAAATCCAACCGATTACTTAATAAGGTGATCATCATCGGTTATAACAATACCGCTAAAAAACTCGCTAGTTACTTTTCTGAAGAGGGACTAAATATTGATTTAGTTGGATTCACTGAAGAAAATAAGAATGTGAATGAGTTGTCGAATTATCCAATTTTGGCTGAAATAAAAAATACGGTTGCTATAGCAAAAAAACTAGACGTTCAGGAAATATTTTCAACCATTCCGCCAGAACAAAATCAATACATTTATACAATCCTTCATGAGGCCGAAAGGGACTGCATTCGTTTTAAAGTAGTTCCGGATTTTACATCCCTAATCAAGACTCCCGTTGTTATTGACTATATTCGGGATCTGCCGATTCTTTCATTGCGCCGTGATCCTTTGGACAATATCGGCAATCAAATAAAAAAAAGAATACTAGATGTGACGGTAAGTTTTTTGGTTGTCATTTTCATTCTTTCGTGGTTAATTCCCTTGTTGGGAATATTGATTTTACTAGAATCAAAAGGCCCCATTTTTTTCTCTCAAACACGATCCGGAAAAAACAATAAAAAATTCAATTGCCTAAAATTCAGAAGTATGCGAATCAATCCCGACGCAGAAACCAAACAGGCAACAAAATTTGACCAGCGTGTAACCCGAGTAGGTAAATTTTTAAGAAAAACAAGTTTAGATGAATTCCCACAATTTATAAATGTACTCAAGGGTGAAATGAGTTTGGTCGGTCCAAGACCTCATATGGTAAAACACACTTCTGATTATTCAAAAATTGTGGACAATTTCATGATCCGGCAATTTTTAAAACCAGGTATCACTGGATGGGCGCAAATAAATGGTTTTAGGGGTCAGATTACTGACAATCAACAATTAAAATCAAGGGTTACCAGTGATCTATGGTATCTCGAAAATTGGACTATCTGGTTGGATATCCGGATTCTATTTTTAACGATCTATAAAATTGTCAAAGGTGATGAAAATGCATTTTAATTCTTCGGATATATTTTTTTTTAGTAACAAGGGTTGCTTTCTAATTTAAAAGTAGTTTTTTGAAATCATTTCCTCATATTTTTATAGGCATTCACCAGACCATTGGTAGATGAGTCATGTGATTGTATAGGGGCGTCTGTATTCAGCTCTGGTAATATTTTGTTCGCTAATACCTTTCCCAATTCAACACCCCATTGGTCAAAACTGTAGATATTCCAGATTACGCCCTGCACAAAAATTTTGTGTTCATAAAAGGCAATGAGATTACCCAATGTAAATGGAGTAATTTGAGACAACAGAAAAGAATTACTAGGGCGGTTACCTTTGAAAACTCTAAAAGGGTTCTCATGATCAGTACCATTCATCAAAGCTTCGGTTTGTGCGAAATAATTACTCATCAGTATCGGATGGTGTTCGCCCAAGGGATTGTGTGAAATGGCCGGCGCTATAAAATCGCAGGGTATAATCTGAGTACCTTGGTGAAGCAATTGATAAAAAGCGTGCTGACCATTGGTGCCCGGCTCTCCCCAGATAACCGGCCCTGTTGCATAACTCACTTCGTTTTCATTTCGATCTACATATTTGCCGTTGCTTTCCATATTTCCCTGTTGAAAATAGGCTGCAAAGCGGTGTAGGTATTGATCGTATGGCAAGATGGCTTCTGAACTAGTGCCAAAAAAATTGGTATACCAAATCCCTAGCAAAGCCATTATTACAGGTATGTTTTGATCGTATGTATTATTTGAAAAATGAAGGTCCGCTTCGTGCGCCCCTTTCAAAAGCTGTTCAAAATTAGTATAGCCAATAGTCAAGGCTATTGATAAACCAATAGCACTCCACAAGCTGTATCTTCCACCTACCCAATCCCAAAAAATAAACATATTTTCAGCTGCGATGCCAAATTTAACTACCGCCGCCTCATTGGTACTAAGGGCAACAAAATGAAGGGGAATATGAGCTGCTTCCTTCGCTTGTGTTAAGAACCAGTCCCTTGCAGTATGTGCATTGGTCATCGTTTCAAGTGTGGTAAAAGTTTTGGAGGCAATTAAGAAAAGGGTCTCCTCTGCATTTACCCGCTTAAGGGTTTCGGCAATATGCGTTCCATCTACATTGCTTACAAAAAAAGTTTGTATCCCTTCCACCCAATAAGGCTTCAGTGCTTCGGTAACCATTACTGGACCAAGGTCACTGCCACCAATACCGATATTGACAATGTATTTTATTTTTTTTCCGCTATAGCCTTTCCATTCTCCCGAGTGAATTTTTTTGCAAAAATTTTCCATTTGTTGTAAAACGGCTTTCACATCCGGCATTACATCCTTGCCTTCAAATAAAACGGGTTTATTTGAAAAATTCCTCAAGGCAGTATGTAAAACAGCCCTTTTTTCGGAATCATTGATTTTTTCTCCGGCAAACATTGCCTTGATTGCCTCTGGCAACTGGCATTCCGTTGCTAGCTTACCTAAAAGCTGCATCGTTTTATCTGTTATAATATTTTTCGAAAAATCAAAAATCAATTGTTCCGTTTGAATACAAAAAGAGTTAAACCTGTTTTCATCAGTTGCAAACAGCGTCTTCATGTGCACGGTTTTCATCTCTTCAAAATGTGCTTGTAAATTATTCCAGGCAAGGGTAGTAGAGGGGTTAATTTTGGGAAACATAATTTTATTTGTATTGAATTGAAACGAAGTTATTTTTTTCTACTGATAATATATTGGATGATTTTAATTAAAGCGATTCAATGATCGAAATCAATTGAGTTACCATTTCTGAAGTAATATCTAAATGGGTTACCATTCTAAGTTGAGTAGCAGAAATGGCAATTGTAAGAATACCATGTTTCGCTAATTCCATTTCTAAGCTTTTGGCAGAAAAACGTCCTGTTAATTCAAAAATGAGGATATTGGTTTCCACGGGCATCACCTTTGCTACAAAATCCTTTTTGGACAATGCGGCTGCAATTTGTTTGGCATGCTGGTGATCTTGCTCCAATCGACCAATGTTATTTTCCAAAGCATAGATACCAGCGGCCGCCAAATAACCAGCTTGTCGCATCCCTCCTCCAAAAACCTTTCGAATTCTTCTGGCTTTTTGGATGAAATTCTTTTTTCCTAGTAGCAAGCTGCCTACTGGTGTTCCCAATCCTTTACTTAAACAGATGGAAATACTGTCAAAAACCTCACCATATTGTTTAGTTGTTTCGCCTTTAGCAACCATTGCATTCCATATCCGAGCTCCATCCAAATGTAGGGGAAGGTTATTTTGTAAACAGCATTCCCGGATTTTTACTATTTCATTAAAATCGTAACAACTACCACCGCCTCGATTGGCTGTGTTTTCTAAACTAACAAGACCAGTTCTTGCTTTATGAATATCATTGGGATTAATCGCTTCCAAAATATCATTGGCTGTAATTCTACCCCTATTACCCTCAATTGTTTTTACCTGGCAGCTACTATTAAATGCAATTCCCCCTCCTTCATAAATATAGACATGACTTAATTGATCGCAAATAACTTCTTCCCCGGGTTGGGTATGGCACTTAATAGCAATTTGGTTGGTCATGGTACCGCTGGGACAAAATACAGCTGCTTCCATTTGAAACATGCTGGCTGCCATTGACTCTAGTTGGTTTATAGATGGATCTTCACCAAAAACATCATCCCCCACCTGGGCGGAAAACATTGCTTCCAGCATTGCTGGGGAAGGTTTGGTAAAAGTATCAGAACGAAGATCTGTATTCATGCGGCAAATATACTATGAAAAAGAAGTTGTTAACCTGATCTGCGATTGGTTGATTTAAATTAGGTTAAGATTTTGGAATCGAATCAATTTTCAATAAATACATTTAATTTATTTTAATATAAAAAGGTTGGGTTGGCAATTTTTGCCTTTTTACAACAACACTGTGGAATGTAAAATTAGATTTGTAACTTTGCAATAAGTTTAGTATTATTTATATTATATTTTTTGATACAATATTATACTAATTTGAACCGTTTTAAACTTACGATATTCTGAATTTAATATTTTACAATGAGGCAACTTAAGATAGCAACGCAGATCACTAACAGGGATTCCCAAGCGGTGGAAAAATACCTGCAGGAAATTTCTAAAATTTCCATGATAACTCCTGAAGAGGAAACCATTCTGGCCCAAAAGATCAAGATGGGAGACCAGCGCGCGCTGGATAAGTTGGTTCAGGCGAATCTTCGATTTGTGGTATCAGTTGCCAAACAATATCAGCACCAGGGACTTTCGCTAAGTGATTTGATCAATGAGGGTAACCTTGGATTGATTAAAGCTGCCCAACGTTTTGATGAAACCAAAGGTTTCAAATTTATTTCTTATGCTGTTTGGTGGATTCGTCAATCCATCTTGCAAGCATTGGCTGAGCAGGGTAGGCTGGTTCGTTTACCTCAAAATAAAATCGGTACGTATAACAAGGCCAACAAGGCTTATATGGCTTTTGAGCAAGAACATGAGCGGGAGCCTTCCACAGAAGAGTTGGCAGAATTATTGGAAATGAGCGAAACGGAGATCAATAATATTTTTCAAAGTAATACAAGACACACTTCTTTGGATGCACCAGTGCACGAAGCAGAAGATGTGGCAATGGGAGATTTATTGCAGGGTGGTGATGATACCGACGAGGATGTGATGCATGATTCTTTGAGAAACGAAATTCGCCGAGTGTTAAAATCACTTAGTCCGCGCGAAGCTGAAATAGTAAATGCTTATTTTGGTTTGGATGGCGAGAATGGTGTTACCATTGAACAAATTGGTCAGAAATATGATCTAACGAAAGAGCGTATTCGCCAGATCAAGGAAAGGGCAATCAAGCGCTTGCAAAAAGCTAGGTATAGTGGTGCTTTGAAGGCTTATTTAGGATAATCGAATTTCTTCTATTCAAGGGTTGTTCTAACTTGGTTTAGAGGTTTAGAAGTTTAGGGTTTAGAAGTTTAGATGTTTAGTTTGTTGTCTTTAGAATGCTAGATTTTTTTATATTAGTAAATCCCTCCGTTTCATTTCGGAGGGATTTTTTTTGGTCAGATTACAACTACGCCACCTTTTGTTTTAACCATTCATTGTTATTACTTGGTTAAGTAGTCGATTTAGGAATTGTGTATATGTAATAACAGGAGCCTAGTTTACCCCATTGGGTGTAAGCGGCCCACCACATTGCCTTTTATATAACTGGACTGTATTTTCTAGTCCTAGATAAATGGCATCACAGATCAGTGCGTGTCCGATAGATACTTCTAGTAATCCCGGAATCTGTTGGGTAAAATAAAGTAGGTTTTGCAAATCCAAGTCATGCCCCGCATTGATGCCCAATGCACATTCATTGGCTTTATGAGCGGCCTTCACAAAAGGGGCGATGGCAGCTTGTTTTTGTCCTTCTGCATACAATTTCGCATAGGATTCGGTGTACAATTCAATTCGGTCGGTACCGGTTGCTGCAGCTCCCTCAATCATTTCTGGAACGGGGTCAACAAAAATGGAGGTACGTATACCTGCATTTTTAAAAATCTGAATCATTTTAATTAAGTAGTCCTTGTGTTCAATGGTATTCCATCC
>CANIMM010000073.1 GCA_947468255.1 Chitinophagaceae bacterium
CACCCAAACTTTGCCATCATCACTTCTTCGATTACCTTCATTTTTATCATTGTAAGGAGAACCTCCAGTATAAATACTTCCTGAGCGTAAAGTCCAGCCGCTTTTATCTGTAACCATGTGAGGCCCCGCATTTCCTGTATTAAAATACCAGTTACCATCTGGTCCGGCCGTAACGGAATGCAACGAATGATCATGATCCTTCCCACCAAAACCAGTTAAAATAATTTCTTTTTTATCTGCCTTATCATCCCCATTTTCATCTGTATAAATAATCAAATTCGGAGAGCAGGAAACGATTACTTTATTTCCAATCACAGCAATACCCACTGGCGAAACCAAATCATTATCTTCTACAAATACAGTCGACTTGTCCGCCTTTCCATCCTGGTCGGTATCTTCAAGAATCAATACCCGATCGCCTTTAGGATGATGCAAAAAATGTGCAGAATCATTATTGTAATTGCGGTAATTCACTGCCTCGGTAACCCAAACTCTCCCCTTGTAATCAACATCCATATTGGTAGGGTTATATAACATTGGGGACTCTGCCCAAAGAGTTGCCTCAAGATCATCCGGCAAAAAAAGTCCTTTTTTATTATTGGAGGAAGCATTTTTACATCCCGTTAAATAAATTATTGAAGTAAAAAAAACACCCGTAATTAAAAAATATTTTAAAAATTTCATCAAGGTTAATTTAATAATATGAATAGCTATCCTGGCTATTTTGAAAAAATATTTTTTAAAAACTGCAGATTTTGCTGATAACTTTTTACTGTTTCTGCTCCTTTAGGAATAGCTCCTTCTATCTGCATCCAGCCATCGCCGTTAAAACCAGTTTCGCGAACCGCTTCTCCAATAGCTTTCCAATCGTTGGTCCCGGCTCCAAGCAAAAAGCCATTCTCCTTCATATGTAACTCGCAAATCCTTTCCTTCCCCAGCTTTTTAAACTCCTTCACCGTATCATATCCTGCATCAGCAACATTGCAGAAATCATAATATATTTTTATACTTTTTGAACCTACCTGGTCGATCATATCGATTTGTTCATCCGCATTGAGATAGGATTCAATGCCTAAAATGATTCCATTTTTTTCGGCATGGGGTGCTACTTTCTTTAAGCGCCTAACTACTTCTTCTTTACCCTTGGGATCATTGCGCAGGTCGTTATTTCCAAAAAAAGCCAACAGTACCACGGGCGCATTTAGATTCCTTGCAACATCCACACTATCCCATACCCATTGCTCAGTTCTAGGATCAGATTTATAAGGTATGTTATTTAATTCCCCCAAAGCAATACTAGAGATCTCAATTCCAGTATCTTTTGAAGATTGTAAGTACTCCTGTTGAACCGATCTATCCCGCAAGCGAAGCTGATTACTTTCAGAGCCCATACTTACCATTAATCCATCAAGACCTATTTTTTTAGCAATATCAAAAGCTCCAATATCGCAGTTTTTACCTAGGCTCCAATCGCAAGCGCCAATTTTAAAATTTCTTTTTTTTACGACACCATCAGCAACCGAATCTATGGAACTGCCAGCAAAAGCAGTTAGCAAGGCTAAATTTTGTATGAATGCTCGTCTTGTTTTCATAAATATTTTATTACCCAAAAAAATATAAATTAATACGCTTCACTAAATATAAGTTTTTTTTTAAAATCTCAATGATGGTAATTTATCAACATATCCTGATATTATACCCAACCCCAGTACCTTCTTAATTTAATGGCAAAATTGATTGCATTATTTCACCTAAGAGTTGGCATAATATTTCAACTCTATTATATCATTGGGCAAAGGCATTTGATTCCAGCATTGATGGATAGACAATGCAGTACCCACAGCGGTCGCCTGAGCCATAGAGGCTGCAAATACTTCTTTGTCTGGGAAAAACTTTGCCAGCAAATTCATATAAACCGAATTTTTACCAAAGCCGCCATCGACAAAAATCTTTTTTGTATCAGTACCCTGTAAAACCAATTGCGTTGAAAAAATTTGTTGGGCAATAATATCCAGTATCAATTGATGATATGCTTCGATATCAGATGTAAATGAACTAAGTTCCTTTTTCGAAAAATCAGATGCTTTTAAATCGATAGGGCATTCGGCTTGTTGAAATTTATGCTGCAAGTCAATAACTACTTCGGCATCATAATTAATATCCCGATAACGGATAATACTTTGATTAAAATGAGCTGCGATTCTGTTTACCTGCTGTTCATGTTCATAACCAGCAAATAAACGGGAGGCTTTTACTGGCTTTCCCTCATAAGTCATAAAACAGAGGCAGTCATTGGACAATTCTTCATCGGTAAGTGGTGTTTGGTTAAAAGGATTTAAACTGATACACCAAGTTCCCGTTGAGATTAAAACAAATGGTTCATGAAAATTTACGAGGTAAGGAATTAATGCAGCTGAACTATCATGAAGGCCGATACCAACAAAATAGGTATTGCCCATAAAATTAGTAGTCAACACCTCATTGCCAGGTAAAATAGGTGCCAATTTTTCTAACACCCCTTCCTGTTGTACCCATTGGTGATATTGCATTTTATTGAAATCCCAGAGATTGGTATGGCATCCAATGCTAGTAATATCTGAGCAGGGAATACCACTAATCAGATAACTGAGGTATTGCGGCAAATGAAGTGCGTATTTTATTTTTTTAAATAACGCTGGCCTTTCATACTTGATGCGATACAATTGCATACCAGAATTTAAACTCCCTAAAACAGGCGAAGCTGTTTGATGAGTGAAAGACTGCACGCCTCCGTAGGTATCATAAAATTGATTATGCAGTGTATCAGGATACTTTTTTAAATAATTATACAATGGTGTAAGTGGTTTCCCATTTTCATCTATATAAACTAAACTGGCCCCGTAAGAAGAAAAATTAATGGCTTTTATAGAAAACTCCTTCATACTGATAACTTCCTGCAAAGAATCAATAATACTAAAGCTAAGACTTTCTAAATTATCGCATTCATCCCCGTCCTCATCCTTTGTCTCAGGAAATTTGGCTGATTTTTCATACACGATTTTATATTGACTATCAAACAGGAATAATTTTTTGTTGGTTTTACCAACATCAAAAATTGCTATAACTGGTATACTCGCCATAGGGGATTTTTTCCTTTTAAATAATTTTAGAAATGGACGTCTCGCAACCTATCTATTCTGTTAAACAACCTTAGATAGAATGAATGATATTTCAACAACTTTCTACAAACCTGTTGCCACTGTTGTCTGTCCCCGTTCTTTAATCAACTGCTCCCTGACTTTCAAATCACGGAATAATTGAACTGGCTGTAAAGCACCACCAGCTCTTAGTCTTGCCTCAGCCACCAACGGACGCACATCCGTTCTGTAAGCAGCCTGCAATATTTCCTGCGCTTTCACTACATCATTAACAGCCTGTGCTTCTTTTAATGCTTTTGTATCTACTATCAATGCTTGAGCATAAGCAATCATAATTGCTTCAATGGATTGCAATAAATCTTCCAAAGGATCCTTTACATTATGACTTGCATCAATCATCCAAGCTAAGTCAGTGGCATGATTCATTGCTTTTGCATCCATCCCTTCTACTAGTTCGTTGAAAATTAAAAATAACTGATATGGATTAATGCTGCCCACAGTCAAATCATCATCACCGTATTTGCTATCATTGAAATGAAACCCTGCCAACTTATCCTCCATCATCAATAAAGATACAATTTGTTCAATATTAGCATTTGGCAAGTGGTGACCAAGATCCACTAATGTATACGCTTTTGGTCCTAGTTTGGAAGTATATAAAAGGGATTGCCCCCAATCGCCTACCGTAGTAGAATAAAAATTGGGCTCATAAGCCTTATACTCCACAAATACTTTCCAATCGGCCGGCAAGGCGGCATAAATCTCCTGCAAACTTTCGTAGGTATTCTGCCAAGCGGTTCTGAAATTCAATTGGCCAGGAAAACAAGACCCATCCGCTAGCCACACGGTCAGTGATTTTGACCCTAATGCGACCCCTTGGTTAATCACTTCTATATTATGATCAATGGCCTGTCTGCGAACCGCCTTATCAACATGCTGCAGAGATCCGAATTTATAACTATGCGTTTGTACCTGCTGATCTTGAAAGGTGTTGGAATTAACCGCGTCAAATTTTAGATTATGTTTTGCCGCAAGCGCTTTAATAGCAGTTGCATCAGATGGGATATCCCATGGAATATGCAATGAAATAGCACCGCTTGACTGATTGAGGGCATGCAATAGACCGATATCTTCTATTTTCTGTTCTAAATTTCCAGGTTCTCCAGCTCCACTAAAACGGCCAAACCTAGTTCCACCTGTACCCAATGCCCAACTCGGAATGGCAACTTGAAAATCAAGCAGTTTTTGTAGGATGGACGCTGTATTATTAATCCCGGAGGCGGTATATTCAAAACTCCGTTGGTGTGCTGCAAGATGTTTGCCGTTACGCTCTTCGATCCGTTGCTTATTCAATAACATACAGTTTTTTTTATTGCTACTTAATAGTATACTTTAATCCAAATGAAAAACTTCTTGTAATGGAATACTAACTGGTGAGTTGTCTGCATTGCTATCCATAATATCCTTCATATAAGCCCACCACTTTTGCATTACCGGATGTAAAGGCAGGTCATCTAGCAGCATAGGATCCTGCACTTTCAATACACCAAATAAATTACCGGAAGCTTCCTCCAAAAAAATAGAATAGTCACTTACTCCGGTTTCTTTTAATAATATCTGAAGGTCGGGCCATAATTCATCATGCCTCTTTTTATATTCAGCTTCTTGTCCTTTATGAAGCTTCATTTTAAAGGCAAGTCGATGGGCACTCAACGTTCCTGAGCTATTATTCCCAGAAAAACTTTCGGTGGATTTATTTTCTTCATTCATATTGATTATACATTATCTCATAAACGCCATTGCTACACCACCATCCACATTCAATGTATTACCGGTGGATTTATTTAACAATCCCCCCACAAAAGCAAAACATGCGTTGGCAATATCATCTGGCAGTATCATTTCATTTAACAAAGTTCGCTTAGCATAATAGGCGGGCAATTCAGCTACTGTAATGCCATATGCTTTGGCACGACCTTCGGCCCATCCGCCGGCCCAAATATTAGAATCGGCAATCACTGCATCCGGATTCACTGCATTTACTCTAATCTTATCGCCGCCTACTTCTGCAGCCATCAACCTACTCAAATGAGCCTGTGCAGCCTTGGCAGAACCATAGCCTGCATTGTTAGGACCAGCTACCACAGAGTTTTTTGAAACAATATTGATCACATCTCCACCAATATCTTGCTTACGCATAACGGCAACACCTGACTGCGAAACGAGGAACTGACCCTTCACTAAAATATCATATAATTTATCCCAGTCTTCAATGCTATGGTCGGCAATGGTTTTAGAGATACTGATTCCGGCATTGTTTATAATAATATCTACTCCTCCAAAAGCAAGCGCTGCACCTTCCATTGCCTGGTTGATCGTTTCCAAATTGGTCACATCCAAAATCACTGCTGCAGCTGCATCTTTTCCATATAATTGGATGAATTCAGCAGTAGCTATCTGCAATCTTTCTTCATTAATATCATTGATAATCACACAAGCTCCCTCTGAGGCAAACTTTTTAGCAATCGCTTTGCCAATACCACCGGCACTTCCAGTGATCAATGCAATGCGACCAGATAAAGATTTAGGCTTCGGCATCCTTTGGAGTTTCGCTTCCTCTAGCAACCAGTATTCAATATTAAAAGCTTCTTGTCGGGGTAATGAAGTATATTCAGAAACGGCTTCAGCACCCTTCATTACATTGATAGCATTGATATAAAATTCTGCAGCTACTCTTGCCGTTTGTTTATCTTTTGCAAAAGTAAACATACCCACACCAGGGTACAATAACACTACCGGATTGGCATCGCGGATAGCGGGACTATTTGGATGTTTGCAAGCAGCATAATAATCAGCATACATTTTTCGATATGCTTCAAATGCAGGTGCGATGGTAGTTTTGATGGCTGCTACATCACTTAAATCAGCTTCAGGAGCTAAAGACAATACCAACGGACTAATCTTAGTTCGCAAGAAATGGTCAGGGCAACTCGTTCCCAGCGGAGCCAATCTATCTAGGTCATTGGAATTGATAAATTGTAATACGCGGTCATCGTCGGTAAAATGTCCGATCATTTTAGTTTGTGAAGAACAAAAACCTCTCAACACTGGAGCCAAAGCCGCAGCTTGTTTCAATCTTTTTTCTTTTGGTAGCGATTTAATTTTAGCTCCTCCAAAAATTTCACCTTTTTTTCCGTAGTTCTCCTCCAGATAGATAGAACAACGCTCTACCACTTCAAGTGTATTGAGGTAACTTTCGTAGGCTGTATCGCCCCAGGTAAACAATCCATGGGATCCTAGCATAATACCGCGGATACCTGGGTTTTCATCTAGGCACTGTTTTAATTGAAGGCCAAGATCAAAACCCGGCTTTTGCCAGCCTACCCAACCAATTTTTCCATCAAACAATTCCTGGGTGATTTTTTTACCATCTTTAGCAGCAGCAATAGCGATGGCTGCATCGGGATGTAAATGATCGATGTGCTTGAAAGGCAAAAAGCCATGCAAGGCGGTATCAATAGAAGGTGCTTTGGATGCCAGATCATAAATACAATGATTGAATAATTCAACCATTTCATCTTCATGTTCGATGCCCCTATAAATATTTTTTAAATTTAGCAATCGATCCATATGAAGGGCTGCGAGACCATTTTTTTTGAGCGTACCAATATCACCACCACTTCCTTTCACCCACATCACTTCTTTTTCAACGCCCGTCAAGGGGTCTTTGGCCATTGCCTTACAAGAAGTATTGCCACCTCCGTAATTGGTTAACCTAAGATCGGCTCCCAATAAATTGGAGCGATAAATTAATAAGGCAACTTCATCACCTTCCAATTCAGCTGCTTTGGCTTTATCCCACAGATAACTCACATGTTTAAATTCAATTACACCCATCGTTGTTTATTTTATATTATTAAAAAATTATTTTAATGAATTACCATATCCCACTATGAAGATAGAGAGTGCAATGGTTGCAATTCCCAGCATAATGGTAATCGTTGTTTTTTTACTTACACTTTTCCATTCTTTTAAAACCAACCCCCACATGTTGGCAACTAAAATAATGAAAGACATGTGTAAGATCCAGGAACTTGGACCATTCCCGAGTTTACTTTCACCCATTCCGTAAAAAAAGAATTGTAAAAACCACATCGTTCCTCCCAATGCACACAATAGATAATTTTTAACCAGCGGCGATTTTTGATTGGTATAATCCCCCATAGTTTTATTTCGTACATTTAAAATAACACACCAAATAAAATTGGTGGTAAGGCCACCCCAAAGAATCACTACAAAGATTACATTATTGCGGAATAAAAATTCACCCTGTCCAGGATTTGCTGCCTTCCAAACATCATTCGCCACAATACCCAGGGTAGTACCCGCTTCAATTCCAAAACTAAAACAAGCACTCAATACACCCGATACAATGGCAACCAGTAAGCCAATACCAATTTTGAATTCACTTCCAGATGCATCGGTTTTTGCCCCAGCCAGTTCTTTATCTTTCATCGCCCCTGCCTTTCCACATATTATGATTCCGACTACACAAACTGCCAATCCCAATAATACCAATTGGCCCCAAGAAGTACCCACCAAATTTGCAATGGTATCCTTGCCTGCAGTAGGCGTATAATAATAATAAATAGAAGGAATGATTGCACCGAATACAGAACACAAACCCAAAATAATGGAACTACCCAATGAAACCCCCAAGTAACGCACACCCAAGCCATAAGTAAGTCCACCAATGCCCCATAACAATCCCATTATGAAAGTTGCACCTAATACCGCAGCACTTGAATTACGGATGATATCTGCAAATCCAGGAATGGTAAGCCAAGCAGCTACGGGAGGTGCAATCAACCAGGAAAATAGCCCACCAACAATCCAAAAACTTTCCCAACTCCAGCCTTTTACTTTTTTATAAGGCATATAAAAGCTACCTGAAGCAAACCCACCTATAAAGTGAAAAATAACACCGAGAATAACCGACATAATTCAAATTATTTTAATATAAACAAGCTATACTGCAGTGAAGTTAGATATACCAGTTATTTCACCTATCCTGCACTGTTATGTTTAATGCCTCAAGTCGAACTGCAGTTTCCCAAATCAAATCATTTACCACTCCTTTGCATTATTTCCATTACCAGTAACGGGGAAAGAGCTAATCCTTAACCTTGCCGCTCCCATTGGAATCAGCTCCACAGTTTTGATTGGTTCATCCGTTTTGACGGGACTGTTTTTTAACACCCCACATAAACCATTTCGGTCGATTTTCCAGCCTGGTATTTGTTGTGCTTTTACCTTTATTAAAATTGGAACCGCATCCGTTGTAAATGGAAAATCATTAGATGGCCAGGCGCGTTTTTCAACAGTAAATGAAGCCGCAATATTTTTTTTATTCAATACCAACCCAACATTCCAAGGGGTGGTTGGATGAATTTCATAAGAGGGCCAAGCTTTAACATCAGCTCCCTTTTGCCATTTTGAATCAGCAATGGCAGTTTCAACACTTCCTTTTTTTATATACTCCTCCCCTATCTTCAATGAAAAAGTTAGCGGACCATAATTAACACTTACGCTCTGGTGATTTTCTTGCCATTCTTTTACCTCTACCTGCATGGGCAAATGCAACCTAACAATATCACCCTCTTTCCATAACCGCTGAATTTTTAGATACTTTCCAGCAAGAGGCGCTATCAACTCTTTCTTTCCATTGATATAGACTTCGGCATGATTACACCAGTTTGGAATTCGCAGATAAAAAGGGAATGCAACAGACAACTTTGTATGAAGGGTAAACAATAGTTGATCCTCAAAAGGATAATTTGTTTTTTCTTCAAAGCTTATTTCGGTTCCATTGGCCACTTTGAGCTTTACTTCACTAGCCGCATACAATACAGCAGCTGCGCCATTATCTGGTGTTGCCATCCAGAGGTTTTCTGCAAAATAAGGCCAGCCTTGTGAATGATTGTGCTGGCAGCATCGAGAACTAAATGGATTCATCATTAAAAATGGACCGGCGTTGTTAATGCCTGGACTGTGATTCAGCGCATCATTCAACACCATATTTGGACTGGTAATATAACGCAATGATTTAAAGTCGGGCATTACAGCAGCTGGGTAAGAATTGAAAGCCACATTTTCTGCATGGTCGCCCCAAAAAATATCACCGGTAATGCGCATCATGTGTTCGGCCGAATTCATTTCTTCTACCATCCCGCATGTTTCCATCCCTTGATGAGGATCAGCATATCCTGGCCTTGCTACTTCATCACTTCCAAACAAACCTCCTGGCACTTGACCGAAATGCTTACGCACGATATTGAACACATCATAACTTGCCTGTAAATCTTTTTTATCATGACTGAGCTGGAAATAAGTTGCTGGCTCACGATAGCCCTGGGCTACATTTACATTATGCCAATCAGGTAATTGTTGATACCAATCCGGCCAGTCGCCACCCTTTATCTTTTCATGGTTTCCTTCTTTAAATATTGAAGTTCTGCTTACCCAACTCACCGTATTACGATGGATTTTTTTTGCAAGATCCAGCAGCCAGCGATCACCAGTAGTATTATACAACCATATAACACTATGCAAATTATCTCCACCCCTTAACCCCTGCCAATAAGAAAAGCGTTGAAGAAATTTATCCTCTGGATAATTTAACTGGTATTCAAAAAAATGTCGCATAAATCCGATGATCCGCTGGTCATTGGAATATTCATAATAGGATTGCAGACAATACAACATGATCATTTTTGGCCAAAAATCTTCCGCTCCATTTTTATCCATAACCGTTGGACCAAAATCACCGTCACTACGCTGACTATTTAAAACGCCTTCAAGCCATATTTTTGACTCCGCAATTACTTCGGGATCATTTAAAATATAGCCCAGATTAGCATAGCCTTTCAACCAATAGGGAACTTCCTCCCAACCAAATTCACCCTTGCCATCTTTTGACAGCCAAGCATTGTTTTCCTTCTGCAACCACGCACTAATACTTCCTAGGTTTCCGGTAAGTCCATTTTTTTGACGGATCAGGTACTCTTTCAACCATCCCTTAGGCTGAACGGCCGTTACAGGCAATTTTAAAAAAGCATTTTGTACTAGGGGGGCTCTATTATTAAGATAAAAACTGTTTTGCTGACGGGTATCCGGTTTGTCAACAACAGTAATAATTGATTGCTCACCCTTATTGACAGAATAAGAAAACAGCAAAAAAATTGAAGCCAGCAAAATCAATAGGGAAGACTTATTAAAAATATATTTTGTTATCATACAGAACTTTTAAAATATAGACCCATCAAAAATTTTAGCCATTTTTTATTCTTAGTAGTCGGATTGTATAGCTTATGGTCAATCGTCAATTTTGCATTTTCAAACAGAAGGAGTGAAATAAAAAACGTTGGTTGTGCGCAAAAACTACTTTACGGATTCCCTTTCTATCATAACCGTTTTTAAAACAATGTGCTCAACACTTGTTGACTGCTGATTGATTTGCTGAATCAAGATTTCTACCGCTTTTTTAGCAATCGCCTTTATCGGTTGCGAAACCACTGAAATACCCGGCATTCCTAATCGAAAAAGATCGTTGTCGTCAAAACAAATTACAGAAATATCAGCTGGTATTTTTTTTCCGAGACTTCGCAAGGCTTCTAATCCTGCCACTCCGAGATTATTGGAAGTAAAAAAAATAGCGTCTATTTGATCCTTTTGCAATTCTACAAATTCTTTGATCTCATTCACTACTTTTTCATCGGGTAAACCAAAAGGGATTTTTTTGATTACTCGCTGATCTAGTCGGAGCTGATTTTGTTTTAAACCCCGTTGATAGCCCTCCATACGTTGCAGCATTTGCAACTGATCGGTAAGGTTGGTAACCAATGCAATTTTTTTATGCCCTTTCTGGGCTAAATAATTCACCGCCTCCATGCTTCCATTGATATTATCGATGGTTACATAACTGGAATCCAGCTGCTTGTAATAACGATCAATTAAAACAGCAGGTTTTTTTTCTTTCAGCAATTTTTCCAATTCGGGCAACATGGCTTTGGTAGGCGCTATAATGTATCCATCCATGTGTTTATCCACCAGCATATTTAAAATATGGCGAGACTTTCCTTCGTTGTTTTCGCTACTGCAAAACATAACGGTATAGCCCAATTTATCCGCCTCCTCCTCTACAATATTGGCTA
>CANIMM010000074.1 GCA_947468255.1 Chitinophagaceae bacterium
GTAACAACCTTATTGTTACTATTGGCTGCCATTCAAAGCGTACATTCCCAAACTGTACCTGGGGCCTTTATTATGAGTAGTGTTGGTAGCATACCCAATATGTCGAATAACAGCATGGCTGTAAACTATACTAGTAGCGCTATTTGTTTTAATATTCAAAATGGCGCTGCCATATTAATAGCTGAAAGAGGCAAGGGGAAATTTACCAATTATTGTGTAGAAAATACAAAAATGAATTCGCTAGGTGTAAAAATGTATCCTAATCCTGTTGTTACGAAAGCCCAAGTTAAATTAACGAAATCACCTAAAGTGGATGAAGTTTTCAATTGGAGTATATGGACTTCTGAAGGTCTGAAAATTGCAGGTGAAAAAACCACCGGATATGAAATGTACCAGGGGAAAATGTTGGATCTAAGAGGTTTGCATTCCGGTACATTTATCTTTCAAGTTGAGTCCAACAACTATAAAGAAATTTTGAAATTTGTTAAAGCTCGATAAAAAATAAATTATTAATTCAAAGATTTATGAGAAGTTATATTTGTTCAAAGCTAAAGGCTGGTGTTGTATTTTTGGTATTAATGATTGTTACTGGGCAATTAATAGCGCAGAGTAACACGGGTATTTTTTTTCAAGCTGTAGCCAGAGATAATTTTTCTAATCCAGCTATGAATAGAAAAATATATGTACAATCCAGTATTATTCAAACCACCGCTACAGGAACAAAACTATTGATAGAGGAGTACGAATCCACTACAGACGGTTCTGGTGTATTTAGCATCAGTATTGGTAATGGAAAGAAAGTGGGGGGTACTTCAACTGGCATAATGAGTATAGATTGGTCGAAGGGACCCTTTTATTTAAATTTAAAAATTGCCATTACACCAGTGGCTTCCAGCAACGGTTGGGATTACACGAAAGAGTGGACTGATATGGGAACGACTAATTTTGGGGCGGTTCCTTATGCATTATATTCAGCTAACGCTTCGGGGTTGGATGGCAAATTAAATATTGCTGATACTGCCGCCATGTTAAGTAAACGTTTTGCGCTAGATACGGTTTCTTTGTCATATAGAATTAACGTCTCAAACACGAATCTAAATTCGGAAACCAGCCGTGCTATTGCTGCAGAAAATTTAAAATTAAATATTACAGATACTGCTTTAATGCTGAGTGGTCGAAAGGCTAGTGATACCAGTTCTCTATCCAATAGGATTAATACTAATTCTACCGCTTTGTCTGCTGAGATTACCCGTGCAACTGCTTCAGAGAATTTAAAATTAAATATAGCAGACACTGCATCTCTTTCAAATAGGATAAATGCTTCTTCTACCGCTTTGTCTGCTGAGATTACCCGTGCAACTGTTTCAGAGAATTTGAAATTAAATATAGCAGATACGGCATCTCTTTCAAATAGGATGAATACCAAGGAAAATGAATTGAATAAATCAACGAACACATCACTAGGGACAAGTGATGTGTTGTATCCAACTCAAAATGCGGTTAAGACCTATGTAGATGCTGCAACTCCTGGTGCTACCGCTTTGGTAAAAGGTTTGGTACAGTTAGCTGGAGATCTTTCGGGCACAGCGCAATTACCATTGATTGCTGCAGGAGCAATTACTACTGCTAAAATTGCGGATGCCAATGTAACCACTTCAAAGATTGCCGATGGAGCTATCACAGATAATAAGCTTTCAAGTTTTAGCGGATCTAAAGTTACAGGTGATATCAGTGGCAATGCTGCTAATGTAACTGGAACGGTAGCAGTTGCTAATGGTGGAACAGGAGCTACAACTGCAACTTTAGCAAGAACAAATTTAGGATTGACAATTGGAACAGATGTGCAAGCGCCATTAAGTTTCAATGCACCTTTAACTAAAAGCTCAAGTGCAGTTAGCCTCAGTCAGGCAACAACAACTGTAGATGGATATGTAAGTGCTGCTGATTTTACTACCTTTAATAATAAAATAGACGCTACTCAAAAAGCAGCTATTAATGGAGTAGCTACCTTGGGTAGCGATGGTAAAATACCCTCAGGACAACTTCCAGCTATTACTTTGTCGAGTGCGACTGTAGTAGCATCTGAAGCTGCTATGTTGGCCTTGTCAGTAACGGTAGGTAGTATTGCTATAAGAACTGATATCGCTAAAAATTACGTATTGGGCGCACTGCCTCCTGCTACTTTAGCCAACTGGAAAGAATTAGCAGCAACTCCTTCCGTTACAAGTGTGAATACTTTTACAGGACCAAATGTAACCTTAACAACAACTAATTTATCAGAAGGAACCAATCTATATTACACAGATGCAAGAGCAAGAGCTGGAATAAGTGCTTCGAGTCCATTAAGTTATAGTGCTTCAACTGGAATCTTTAGTATGGCGGCTGCTACAACTTCAGTCAACGGTTATTTGAGTGCAGCTAATTTTACAACATTCAATAACAAACAGACTGCATTAACATTTGGAACAGGCTTAACGAATACGACTAGCACAATCACTGTAAATCCTTCACAAAATATTACTACCCTTTCCAACTTAACTAGTAATGGTATCGTTACCACAACTGGATTGGCAGGCACTTTATCAGTTGTATCCACTTTGCCAGTTGCAAGTGGAGGAACGGGTGCTCCAACTTTAACCGGAATAATAAAGGGTAATGGAACAGCTGCTTTTACTGCTGCTATTGCAGGCACAGATTATTTAGCACCCACAGGAAGTGCTGCCAGTTTAACCTCTTTTCCAACATTGAATCAAAGTACTACGGGTAATGCTGCCACTGCCACTAAATTAGCTGCAACAAAAAATATTAATGGAGTTGCTTTTGATGGAAGTTCGGATATTACAATTACCGCTATAGCTGCTGCAGAGCAATTATCTGGCACCGCATTAAAGTCAACGATAATAGGGTCTAGTTTAACGAGTGTAGGAACTTTAGCAAACCTGACTGTTACCAATCCAATTTCAGGAAGTGTAACGGGTAATGCAGCTAATGTAACCGGCATTGTAGTTGGAGTAAATGGCGGTACTGGAATTAATAATTCAGGTAAAACGATTACGCTTGGAGGAAATTTAACTACTGCTGGCGCTTTTGCTACGACTTTGACTTCAACAGGAATTACTTCCATCACTTTACCTACCACAGGTACTTTAGTGACATTAGCAGGATCAGAAACACTAACCAATAAAACATTAACAAGTCCAATATTTACTTCACCCACATTAGGTACACCTGCTTCGGGTACCTTGACAAATGCAACTGGATTACCTTTGACAACAGGTGTAACAGGGATATTGACATCTTCCAATGGAGGAACAGGAAATGGATTTACAAAATTTGCAGGACCATTAACAGCAGAAAAAATATTTCTATTGCCCAATTCTAATGCCACGTTAGCAAGAATTGATGATGCACAAACATTTTCAGGTACTCAAAAATTTAATTCAGATATATTTATACAGGGTATTTTAATAGGATTTGGAGCAGGAAATAATGGTCAGAATACTGCTGTTGGATCAGCTGCTTTAGGCACTGGAACAGGTACGCGAAACACTGCAATTGGTTTTTGGGCATTAAGGAATTATTCAGGAACTAGCTTTGATAATAATACTGCTGTTGGATATAGTAATTCCAATGCTATTTCTACAGGACAGCAAAATACTTCTATTGGTGCTGAAGCATTAATGGCGACAACAACAGGTAGTGCTAATACTGCAATAGGAGCACAATCTTTAATTGCTGCAACAGGTTCAGGAAATACAGCTTTAGGATATGCTGCAGGTCAAGTAATCACATCGGGTACAAACAATACTTTTATTGGACTAAATGCAAATGCTTCAGGAACTGGTGCTGCAACATTTTCAAATGCAACAGCCCTTGGAAACGGAGCGCTTGTTGTTGCAAGCAATAGTGTAAGAATAGGAAATTCCGCTGTTACTTCTATTGGAGGTCAAGTAGCCTGGACTAATGCTTCTGATATTCGGATAAAGAAAAATATCACCAATTCTAAATATGGTTTGTCTACCGTAATGCAATTAAGGCCTGTTGAATACAATTTAATTAGCAATGATTTAAAACAAGTTGGTTTTATTGCCCAGGAAGTGCAAAAATTAGTTCCAGAAGTAGTAACTGGTAAAGAAGGGGATTTAGAAAAAGGTGAAATATTAGGAATTACCTATTCCAATCTAGTACCAGTTCTAACTAAAGCCATTCAAGAGGAATCTGCTCAAAAAGATGCTGAGATCGCGGCTTTAAAAACATTATTAAAATCATTAGCAGCAAGGTTACAATCCTTAGAGACAATCGTAAATAAGCAATAAGCATTTACCGAATAAATCTAAGTTTTTTGCTCACCTGTTTCATCCATTCCCTTGCCATCAGTTCGTGACCGGCAGGCATTGGATGAACGCCATCCCAGATCCAATAGGCTGCCGGGGCCTCGGTTGCAGCTTTGTCAAATGCTTTTTGATAAGGAATAAAAATTGCATTGAATTCCTCACTCAATTTTTTAGCGATTGCTTGACGTTTGGTCATTTCTGTTGAATACTCTTCCCATCTTAGTTTTAAATTAGCCACCGGAAGTATAAAAGGCTCGCCAATTACTAATTGAACATTGGGTAATTGTTGGATGGTTTGTTGCAGTAATGCTCTGTAATCCTGCTCGTATTGTTCCGATGTAAAATGTGCATTACCCTTCAAATAGGCACTAAGGTCATTCACACCAATTAAAATACTCAGTACATCTGGTTTTAATTCAATCGCCTCCGTTTTCCATCTTGCGGCCAGATCAGGTACCCTGTTTCCACTGATACCCCGATTAAAAAACTGAAAATCCTTCTTGGGGAAATCATACCAAAGTTTACTGGCTACAATATACTGGTATCCATGCCCCATAACATGATTCCAGTCTTGATTGCGGGTTCTATTGCCATCCGTGATGGAATCGCCCTGGAATAAAAATCGATAGCCATTCCCATTCGTAGTATCATCCAATGCAATTGCTTGCAATGGGTTGGGAGATAGGGAAGCGATCGTGCCTAGGCTGGCTATTTGTTGTAAGAATTGCCTTCGTTTACTGAATTTCATAGTTTCCATAGATTGAATATTGATTTTATCTAATTTAATGTCATTCATACAACTTTACATTAAGCCCTTCTAATGGATTGAATCGGTCAGCCTAATTGCCTTTAAGTTAGATACAAGATAAGTAAAAAATAATGATCCGATTTGATAGTCCAACTAAAAACCGATCCTGTTTTTCCACAATGCAATTATGCTAATTGTTAATAAATAGAACTATTTCCAGTCAATTATGCCATATTTTATGAGGGCATTAAAAAATAGTGTATTTATTTTGACTATAATTTTTATAAATGAAAGTATCGGCTAAAAATAATTCACATGCTAATATTTAATATATAATTGATATTTGCTTAAAGCCTACATTTGCAAAATCTAAATATTGTACGATGCTTGATACTGGATTAACCGCTTTTATGTTACTTGCTACTAGTCTGGTTATGCTGATGACACCTGGACTTGCTTTTTTTTACGGTGGACTTGCTTGCAAAAAAAATATTCTCAATGTAATGATGCAAAGCTTTGTGTCCATGGGTTGGACATCGGTGCTTTGGTTCATTTTTGGCTATTCTTTATGTTTCAGTGGAGGAGAAGGCGGTATCATTGGAAACCTAGATAAAGCTTTTTATCATGGTATTGATCCCGATACGCTTTTTTCAGCCGATAAACGTTTTCCTGAAATTGTATTTATAGCTTACCAAATGATGTTTGCCATTATCACGCCCGCACTTATTACCGGGGCTTTTGCCAATCGAATCACTTTCAAAGCTTATTTTATTTTTCTAACCTTTTGGCAGATCCTGGTTTATTATCCTTTTGTACATATGATTTGGGGTAATGGGTTATTGGCCAAATGGGGTGTATTGGATTTTGCTGGTGGCATTACTGTTCATGCTACCGCCGGATTTGCTGCACTCGCATCCGTTATTTATGTGGGTAAACGTAGCTCAATCAATGCTCGTCCGAATAATTTACCACTCATGGCGATTGGAACTGCATTGCTTTGGTTTGGTTGGTATGGATTCAATGCCGGTAGTGAATTGCAAGTGAATGGTATTACCTCTTTGGCTTTCATCAATACAGATATCTCAGCCTCCGTAGCCGCCGTAACTTGGTTGGTGATAGAGTGGACAACAGGTAATCGGCGCCCAACCTTTGCAGGCTTATTAACTGGCTCTGTAGCTGGTTTGGCTACCGTAACGCCCGCCGCAGGTTACATTACCTATGAAATGGCTTTTGTAACTGGAATTTTGGCATCCGTTGTATGCTATGGAGCCGTTAAACTAAAAAATAAAATGGGTTGGGATGACGCATTGGATGTGTGGGGTGTGCATGGAGTAGGAGGGTTGTTGGGAACGATTTTACTTGGATTATACGCTTCCAAAGCCATTAACCCCAATGGTGCCGATGGATTATTTTTTGGGGGTACCGACTTTTTTATGAAGGAATTGATTGCCGTTATAGTGACTTCCATTTATGCTTTTGTTTTCACCTATTTAATGCTGGTATTAATTAACAAGATCACTCGCGTGAGAGTTACTGCAGAAGAGGAAGAGGAGGGCTTGGATTTATCTTACCATGGCGAATTGGCTAGAGACACTGAGTAAATAATTAACCGTCAACATCGTCCTAATCATTTGAATTGTGAACTGAATCCTGTAATGGATGTTATCTGCCTATTCGGTTCATTTCAGAAAGCATTTTTTGTAAAATGATACATACCCCATTGTCATCATTTGATTTGGCAAGGTAACGTGCTGCTTTTATTATATCTGGATGCGCATTCTCCATCGCATAGCTAAAACTTGCCTGCTGCATCATTTCCAAATCATTGAGGTAATCTCCAAAAACCATGGTTTCTTGAATACTGATTCCAAATTTTTTCTGAACCACATTCATTGCTCTTCCTTTATTCGCCATCCAATGCGAAATATCGAGCCAAATATTTCCGGATACCTTTAATTGAAGGGAATCTTTTTTGTTTTTAAAATAGGGATAACTGTTTTTTTCTGATCCTGCAAAATCACAAATTGCAATTTTCAAAAACTGATCATCTTGCACATTTAATAAATTTTCCACTACCTGGTATTGATCATAATACATTTTTACATGCCGCATAAAATCAGGATGATCATTTTCAATATAAGCACTTTTTTTTCCGCAAAGAATAACAAAACTGTTGTCAATACTTCTAGCAGTTACAACCTGTTCCATGGCTACTTCCCGTTCCATTGCCTGCACCAATATTTCCTCTCCTTGATACATTACATAACTTCCATTTTCGGCAATAAAAATTATTTCATCCTTGATACTTTCAAACCGATTCATAATATTATAATACTGACGACCACTGGCTGCAACAAATAAAATTCCTTTTGTTTTCATTTGATGAAATAAATCAAAAAATGAAGGATTCAATTCATGTTGGCTGTTGAGTAAAGTGCCATCCATATCGGATGCCACTAATTTAATTGCTGCTATATTCATTTGATAATGTTGCCGAAGATTTAGAAATTGAATTCACCATTCATGAGCAGCGAAATTGAGTTATTTTTTTTAATTGATCCCTTTTGATTTTCCAATAGTAGCACATTATAAATTATAGCAACGAATATGATTCAATGGATAATTGCTGACTTCAAAATATTAATCTATATTTATTATTGAAAAAAAATAGCAATCCATCAATGAAGAATTGCTTTATCCAACAATTAGAAAAATCTACCGAGTAAAATGAAACCATTCTCCATTATAATTTTGATAGTTATTTTTTTCAGTGGTATTAAATGTTATCATTCCAAAAAAATAAATGATGCTGCCAAAGCATTATTTCCGCTGGAGTTGGTGCAATTTGTTGCTTACCAAAACAATCCATTATTTTCCGGAACGGGAGATTCAACTTGGGATAAAAAAATTCGTGAAAGAGGCTATATCATTAAAGAGGATAGCATCTATCATCTCTGGTATACAGGCTACGCCAGTAATGATGGAAATAGATCACTTGGTTATGCCACATCTACCGATGGTATCAACTTTACCAGGTATTTACAAAATCCTATTCACCATTCCAGTTGGGTGGAAGATATCTGTGTGGTGAAATCAGCAGACACCTATTATATGTTTGCAGAGGGAAAAGGCGATTCTGCACACCTACTCATTTCAAAAGATAAAATCAATTGGGAAGAAAAAGGGAATTTGGATATTCGACAAACCAATGGAAAGCCTATTAGCGGCGGTCCTTTCGGCACACCTGCCGTAATTATTGAAAAGGGTTTGTGGTACTTGTTTTACGAAAGAAACGATTTGGGTATTTGGCTGGCCACCTCAAAAGATCTTTCCATTTGGACCAATGTGCGAGATGAGCCGGTATTAAAAATGGGACCTGAATTATATGATCAGTTTGCTGTTGCTATGAATCAAGTGATCAAATACAAAGGGCTTTATTATGGATATTATCACGCAGCTGCTTTTAAAGATTGGCATGAATGGTCAACCAATGTAGCCGTTTCGAGCGATCTAATCCATTGGAAAAAATATCCTAACAACCCCATCCTAGGTAATAATAAATCGAGTGGAATATTGGTAAATGATGGAACGTTTTTTAGGCTCTACACGATGCACAATAAGATCAATCTGTTTTTTTCTTCGAAGGCAGCTACATTTTTAAATTAAGCTTATGTAAAGGTGGAATAGTAGCCTTGGCAAGGTGTTTATATAAACAAATATTTAAATAAGACAAAAAAAATATAGCCTGCTAAAAAAATGTTAATAAATATTACCATCATTTAGTTTTTTATTGATATCTTTATTTTACCAAAATTTAAAAACGATTCCATTAGGACTTAAAATCTGTCTTTAAAAAGTAGTTGAAAAACTCGTTATTAAAGGCTTTTATCCTTTACTGCTTATATGTCTATTGCTTTGCTATATAATGAAAATGAATTACTAGCATTAATTGCCAAAAGCGATGCGTTTGCTTTTGATAATGTAGTTCTACATTATTGTAATCATTTTATTAGTATTGCTTACAAATCCCCAAAGTCTACTGTTATTGCCGAAGAAATCGTTCACGATGTCTTTTTAACGTTCTGGAATAAGCGAGCCATTTTATCTGAAAATCACATTTCCCAAGCTGATCTTTTCATTGAAAAGGAATATAAATTATTGTCGCAAAATGGGGGTGAGCGCTTACCGAATCAGCAAAAAATAGTGGATAGGCTTTTGAGTGACCAGTGCCTTAAACGCGAAGCATTTGCACTTAAGCCAACTATTCAGCCAGAAACTGTTAATTTTTATATGTCGCAGGCTGATTTTTTGAAATTGGATAAGAAAAAGGACAATGATTGTGGGGATAAACAAGTGGCTCATAAGGCCCATCTCCCGTATTAACGGAAGGAAATTGAGCTATTTTTATATTCAATAAAAAATAATTAATAAATAATTGTAAAAACATCGAAATATTCAAAAACCTTATATCTTTAACATATAGTTAACCAAAGGAAAGCCGGAATTGTAGATAACAAAACCGGCCAGTAGCGGGGTTGACCTGTTTTTATTTAAGAAAGACTTTTCATTATTTAACCAAAACAAATCAACATTATGCAATTTAAACATCTTAGCAAGCCTCCAGGAAAGTCATGGAGCCTAATGATTCCAATGCTGCGTATTATTAAGTTAACAGTGCTTATGCTGCTATTTACCGCTACAGTGGTAAGTGCACACAGTAATCCTCCAATTCAGGTAAACGGTAAAGTATCGAATCAGAAAGGAGAAGCTGTTCAGAATGTATCTGTATTAATCGGTGGTAGTAAAGTAGGAACTACTACAGATAATGAGGGTCGTTTCTCGATCACTGTTCCTAGTGTTAATGCTGAACTGGTATTTTCCAGTGTAGGTTTTAAAAACAAAACAGTTAAAGTTGGAAAGCTGACTGTTATTAATGTTTCTTTGGAAGAAGATATCTCCGGATTAAATGACGTAGTAGTTATTGGATACGGTACAGCCAAGAAAAAGGATGTTACCGGTGCGGTATCTAACATTTCTTCTAAGAGATTATTAGAAAAACAAGTGGTTAACCTTGGACAAGCCCTTCAAAATAAAATTGCGGGTGTACAAGTAAACTCTATGGGTGGTGGTGTACCAGGACAAAATCCATTGATCCGTATTCGTGGTACCAACTCAATCACTGCAGGTAACGATCCGTTATATGTATTGGATGGAGTGGTAGGTGTAGCGAATCCTTTGTCTACTTTAAATCCAAATGATATCCAATCAATTGACGTTTTAAAAGATGCATCTGCAACCGCTATTTATGGTGCTCGTGGTGCAAATGGAGTTATCCTTATTACTTCTAAACGTGGTACTAGTGGAAAGGCTCAAATTACTATTGGTAGTAATGTATCTAGAAACGTATTGCAAAGACATGTGTATGCTTTAAATGCAGAACAACTTTCTTATTTGTATTTGCAATCATTGATGAACCAACAAAAGTATTCAAGTAATTCACCAGGTGCGCTTGATTTCCGTGCAACTTCTTGGGGTGGTACTGGTAATCAAGCTACGAATACTTTTTCTTCCATGCTTCATTTGTTTAAGCCTGTTGCTGCTGGAGCCTATTCAGTTCCTTTGCTAGGTGGTGATGGTCAATACTATGCACCAAGATATGATTCTAATTGGGAAGCACTAATGTTCCCAGGTTCAACTTCTCAAGCTCATTATCTTTCTGTTCGCGGTGGTAATGAAACGGCTAAATTTTCAATATCATTGGGAGCTAATGATGAGCAGGGTTTAATGTTGCAATCTTCTTTCAAACGTATTACTGGTAAAATTACTGGTGATATCACTGCACTTAAATGGCTTAAATTATCAACTTCTATTGGATTTAATAAAACAAGAGCAACAGGTGATGATGGTATCACTCGTTCTGCTACAGAGGTTTGGTCAATATTGCCAGTTAAATATCCAAGTGATGCTCCTGCAGCTTACGCTGGTCGTTGGGGTACTAACTATGACTTTAAAACAGGTGAGCAATGGTACAATGTAATGTTTAGAAGAGACCAAATCTATCAGCAAAACAACATCGGTCAGGTAACCGGTAGCTTTACTACTGTTGCCCAAATCACCAAAGACTTGAGCTTTA
>CANIMM010000075.1 GCA_947468255.1 Chitinophagaceae bacterium
CCCAACATAAAATCGGGTGTATTAAAATGGTGATGGCCATATAACCAGTTACTGACATTGGAATCTTCAATGAGATCATATAGTTCTACGGCAAAGCCTTGGCTCAGTTCGCTTTTTTTATACTTTGGTGGATATTGCAAAAAGGTTGGTACATGGTGTGATACAACCATATTTTTTGACCCGGCAGTCAATTGACTGATTTCATTTTTTAAAAAAGCCAATCCTATTTCATGCAGTTGATTGAAATGTAGTGGAAGAAACGGTTCGCCATGAACAGTAATTGCAGCAAAATCAGCCAGCCTTTTCTGAAGTAGCAATTCGCTTTCAGGGCTAATATGACTCCAAAGCGTGCTGCAAATAATATTCACTTCCTTATAAATAATGGTCTGATTGTTAACCAAAAAAACATTGCTGCGAATTTTTTCAAAAATGGGATCATTGATCTTCTTCATATCATAGCCATAATATTCATGGTTGCCAGGAACCCAATACACTGCTTCAAAATGATCGGCTACACAATCAAAAAATGAATACTCCAGATGGTTCAAAGCAAAGGGAAGAATATCACCGGCCAAGAGCAATATTTCGCCCACTGGTAAAATCGGATTTTTGTTTACATAGCGATTGTTTTCGGGAAATTCCAGGTGCAGATCGGAGCAGTATTGTATTTTCATTTTGATGATTGAAAGCTCTTGGCCATCGAATTTGCTGTAATACTACAATAAAATTACCCGGATCTATTTCCTGAGCAATTTATGCAACATTTATTTACTGTCAACCGAATCAATTCAATTATTAAAATTGGCACAGTTTTTTCTGCTTTATTTTGCTGTTTTTCATCTTTTTGACTAGGCCGAAAGTATTCCATCCTGCCGGCTAAAAATGAAGCGTTTGATTGGCCGCAGTTTATTTTATCATTTTAAAAACATTTTTATGCGCACAGTAAACAAACTATTCATTGGAGCCGCCATTGGTGCCATTGTAGGTATTTTATATGCCCCCAATAAGGGTTCTATCACCAGGAGAAGACTTCACCGCAAAGGCAACCAACTCCGTGATAAGATCAACGACCTGAAAGATGTCATCAATGAAAAAATGGATACGTTAAAAGAAGATGCTGAGGATATGGCGATGCAGGGAAATGGTCATTATAGTAAATGACACTCATTTTTTGACCTAAATGATTCGCAATGAATTGGCCAATACTAATCCTTTTTGGGATGGCAGCCTTAGCCCTGATGATCTGGCTGGCTGCACGCAACCAAAAAGACGAAAAAGAATTTGAACAGCAACTCAATCATGACATCAAAAAAGATGCTTCCGATCCCGACGATCCGGAAACAGATGAAGTGGTGTAGCTCGATCGACTCAGAGATGACATCTTTTTTGGGAGATGACATCTCCCCAAAAAAGATGTCATCTCTGAGTAATTACTTTTTCTTCAAGCCCGATAGGTATTCCAACAAGTTGGCCAGATCTTGGGTAGACATATTTTGGTACAATCCCTCCGGCATCATGGATTGCTTCATTGCTGTCATTGTTTTTACATCGCTTGTTTTAAGTTGCTTTCTTGCACCACCCGGAAATTTAATGTCAATATCTGTTTCTGTCTTGCTTGCAAAAATGCCCGAATAAGTGGCTCCATCCTTCATTTTTAATTCCCATCCTTCATAGCCAAAACCTATACCGGCAGATGGATTCACAATCGACGCCAATAAACCTTCTTTGGGTAATTTAGTCCCTATTTCTGTAAGTTTTGGACCAAAATCATACCCTACATCATTTACCTGGTGACAAAGGTTACAGGAATTACTAAATACCTTTTCGCCTGCTGCTGCATTGCCTTTTAAAGCCATCAAGTCGCTCATAGTAGGTGCTTTTTTGTTATCGGCAGCGCCCTCTTTTTTAGGCAAATAACTGGCTGCTTCTGTTCGAACAGTTTCCTTCCAAGCATTACTTACACTGGCAACTACATCGGGTATCAATACTGCAGGAACTTTCTTCAATTTTAAAATCTCCAATACCCTTTCTTCTCCACTCTGACTTTTACCAATTTTACTCGCCGCAAGTTCTCTTGTCGGCATCGCATACTTTTTTGATAAAACAATTGTTTGCAAGATATCAACCGACTCCTTATTGCCTACACTTGCAAGTGCAGTAATCAAAGGATTTTGTTGAGCCGTATCTTTTCCATCAATTATTTTCCAAATCAATTTACTTCCACCTAATCTCAATAGCAATCCTGCGGCATTTTTTCCAACAGATTTCTTTGGCTGATCGATTGCCAATTGCAACAGGTTTTCGTTTTGCGATTTTACTTCAAAACGCCTTACCAATTGAATATATTCATCTGTTCCGTTTATAGAATTCAATACTTCGGTCAAGGCTTTTTTTGCCTGGGCTGACTGTACTACCGATTTTATATCGAGTGCATGCAGTACCAGTTTATTCAACGCAATATCATTACTGCTATTTTTATCAATCATTTGCAGCAATAATTTTGATTTAGCAGGCCCTGCAGAAAAGTCAAATGCACGAAAATATCGCAGTCGATTCTTCAAGGGTGATGTTGCATCTACTGCAAGAGACGCTAAAAAGGGCATGGCAAGTTCTGTTCTTGCGCGCCAAACCATATCCCGAGAAGCGGCTGTTTTTAAAGGGTCTTTTACTATTGACAGATAAGCAGCGAAAAACTTGTCCCACTGAGCATCTGCACCTATGCCAAGCGCCTCCAGATTCCAGCGGTCTTTTCCATCATGCTGTACAGCAAGGGCAGCCCACAATGCAGCAGCTTCCGGCTTTAAGCAATGATGCAGTGCCAAAGCACATTCGCGACGCACCTGCGCATCTTTATCATTTAATAATGATTTTACCACCTCCACTACAGGCGCTCCAAATTGGGTAGCTGCCCTTACGCCCACAATACGTAAATCGGCATTATCCGATTTAATAGCTTGCGCAATATATTGATTAACATTTGCGGTTGGCATTTTCACTAGCGCCCAAAAAGCCCTAGCCCTCATCCGTGGCTCAACAGCAGAATTCCATAATTTCTCCAACTCCGCAATTGCCTTTGGTCCCATCTGCTGCAATGCAGTAAATGCCCTATACCTTACGGAAAGATTTGGATTTTGCAAAGCTGCTACAGCCCCTACAGCTGAACTGTAATCTTGTGGAGCAATAGTATATTTTGAGTTAGGAGGAGCCAGCCGATAAATTCTTCCACGAGTTTGGTCGCCCGCTTGGTGACCCCCTACTCCAGGATCGTACCAGTCAGCAATAATCAGCGAGCCATCAGGTGCAACACATACATCCGAAGGGCGAAACCACTGGTTGTCTTTTCCTTTCACCATATCAATGGTTGTTGCTGTATACCCTGCTCCACTATTCGCTACAGGGTAAGCCCTCACCACATTTGGTCCCGCATCACAATGAATCATTTGGTTATGAAAGGATGATGGCAACAAAGATCCTTCATATACTAATATCCCAGTAGGTGAGCCGGCACCTGTTTGCAATAGATTCGGTATAGCACCCGGATCATTTAAATGCCAATGCTTCTCAGGAGTAGAGTCTTCAACATTGGTTCGGTTTGCTTGCCAACTATCGCCCGTCATCTCATCTTTGTAACCATAGTTGCCATATTGCATTACGTAGTTAATGCGCGTTCCTTTATTACCATCATCATCATTGTCGCTCTGCCACAAAGTACCATAACTATCAACCGCTAATTCAAAAGGATTACGAAAATTATTCGCCAAGCATTCTACCTGAGAACCATCCAAATTGCAACGAAAAGCCATTCCTTGCCTATATTTTTTGGGTCCAATCACATCGCCATCCTTATCCAAAATGTCTTTGCCATTTTTATCTTTTAAGGTTTGCCCCTCATTACCCATATTAAAATACAATTTTCCATCCACTCCAAAAGTAAAGGCATGCACCCCATGATCATGCTGCTCGCCACTAATACCGCTGAACATGATTTCTTTTCTATCGGCTTTATCATCCCCATTATCATCGTAAAAAACCCATACATAAGGACTTTGAGATACAATTACCCTATTCCCTAACACACAAATTCCCAAGGGAGCATTTAACTCTGGCCCCTGATAAAATACCTTTGCAGTGTCAGCTTTTCCATCTCCATCCTTATCTTCTAAAATCATAATGCGATCTCCCAAAGCATTGGTTGGATTGCCATTAATATCAGGTCGATAATTATATGCTTCTGTTACCCAAACCCTTCCACGTTCATCCACATCAATATTGGTGGGGTTTTTTAACATCGGCTCCGTGGCAAAGGAATGCAATTCCAATCCCTCCGAAATAGATAATCCCTTCAATGCATTTTCTGGAAGATGCCGCTGCTCTTCGGTAAGACTGTCTGATTGACCAACTCCCTTACCTTGATTACTGATATTGTTACAAGATATTAAAAGACTCATCGCTAAGAGGAGATTCAGTAAGTTACAATAGGGCCGAACAGAAGGGATATTGATTTTCATTTCATTTAGCTTTAAATGTTAAGGAGACAATTATATTGAAAGATAAGGAAAAGCATTTGATTGAAAAAAATAGTATCCAATCTGTTCTCCAAAATAATTACCTAAGCAGTTTATATCTTCAAGAGTCCTACAATTTCCTTGAGGTATTGCTCATCTATTGCATCAAAAAAATTTAGCAGTTCGCTATCTACATCCAATACCCCCAATACTTCTTGATTTCTGAAAATCGGGACTACTATCTCAGACCTTGAAAAACTGCTGCAGGCAATATGTTCGGGAAATTTTTCTACATCGGGTACAATCAAAGTCTTGGCCTGTTGCCATGCTGTCCCACAAACGCCTCTTCCTTTTTGGATTCTTGTACAAGCTATCGGCCCTTGAAAAGGACCGAGCACCAACTCGTCATTTTTTACCAAATAAAATCCAACCCACCACCATCCAAACTGTTGCTTCAATGCAGCAGCAATATTGGCTAGGTTGGCAACTAGGTCAGGCTCCCCTTCAATTAAGGCAGCAATTTGTGGAAGCAGCGACTGATAAATTTCAATCTTAGTTCCGGTAGCAATGGTTAGATCATCTGACATGGGGAGGTTTTGAAATGGTGAATGGGGAAATTGTGAATGGCCAATGGTGAATGGTCAATGGTCAATGGTGAAAGTCCGGCCATCTTTTTGCTTCTAAACTATAATACTAATTCATCCAGCACCATTTCAGTTATAAATTATCAGTTTTCATTTTCACCATTCACCATTGACCATTCACCCCTTTCAGTTTTCATTTTCACCATTCACCATTCACCATTCACAATTGCCCTCCTAAAACGCTTTCCCCAAAAACTCCTTCATGTCGTTCCAAGATTGCTTGTCGGCGGCTTCATTGTACTCGATGGGCATACTGAATTTTTTACCCGTTGCAGTGGCATCCGGATTTGAATAAGCATGGGTAGCTCCTTCGTACGTTTTAAAAGCATAGGTCACTTTGACTGCATCTAAATTATCCCTAAATTTTTTAATGTCTTCTGCACTGATGAATTTATCGGCACCGCCATGGCAAACTAAAATTTTTGCCTTGGTCACACCCGGAGCAGCTGTAACACCGGCCAATCCGCCGTGAAAGCTTACCACCCCTTTAAAATTCATACCCAATTTAGCGGCATTCAACACCATCGAACCTCCAAAACAATAACCGATGGCCGCCAAATTGTTTACATCTGCTTGGGGGTAAGAACTAATTCTTTTAACAGCAGCTTCCAACCTTGATTTACCCAAGGAAGGGTCTTTGTAGAAAGGACCTGCAAATGCCTGTGCATCTCCTGGATTATTGGCAATCTTTCCATCTCCATACATATCCACGGCTATCGCAATGTAGCCAAGCTCGGCTAACATCCGGGCTCTCATCCGAACATATTCACTACAACCCCACCACTCAGGTACTACAATAATGGCAGGCCTTTTGCCCTGCTGATTTTCATTATAGGCAATATAACCCTTTAAGACAGTGTTCCCGTCCGAATAGGTTACTTCCTCTCCTTTTATTGAAGCAGGCTTATTTTGTGCAGTTAATGAAAAGGTGGCTCCCATCAATAAAATGGTGAATGCGGTTTGGAAATATTTTTTCATTTTTTTAGTTTTAGTTATTTTATAATGATACAAATTGAATGGCTGTTTTGTTTGGAAACTTTGCAGTGTCAAAAAATTTAGTTGTTTTGATCTAGAAATATTACAGCTTATTCATTCAGTTTATATTTTGTAAGCCCATTATTTCACCAACTTCAGTTCATTGATGATATTGCTGGCACCGCCTAATTTATCTATGCACCACAATACATACCGAACATCTACACAGATCGTACGGTTGAGATCTTTATCAAATGCAATTTTATGACTAAGGGCTTCGTAATTTCCATCAAAAGCAAGCCCAATCAAATTGCCACTACCATCTATTACAGGGCTTCCGCTATTGCCACCGGTAATATCATTGGTGGTAATAAAATTGACTACCAAATCATTTTTAGCTTTATCAATATACTGGCCAAAATCTTTTTTCTTCATTAATTCAATTTGCTTGGATGGCAGGTCAAACTCATAATCTCCTTCTTTGTATTTTTCGAGTATCCCTCTGCCGGTAGTTATATAATCATATTGCACCGCATCTCTTGGACTATAGCTTTTTACATTTCCGTAGCTTACTCGCATACTGAAATTAGCATCGGGATACATTTTCTTGGCAGCTGTCGGATTCATTTCCATGATTCCTTTTAAATAACTTTTTCCCAATTCTGCATTCTTGTTCATAAAGGCGGAGTAAAGAGAAGCGAATTTGGTATTGTAATTTTTCAAAAATTCAGCGCCATAGGCAAAAGCGGGATCAGCCTGTAACACAGTAGCATCTGGGTGAGCAACGAAATTGGCCCATTTCGATTCATCCAAAATCATAGTTTTTGCAAATACATTGTTGGCCCATTTTGTAAAAGTGGTTGCATCTTTTAAATCGCCATAAGCCGCTTTCATCCCTTCGTAAAATCCTATAGGATGTTGATTTTTATTGATGTCATTGAAAAACATTTCTGCAGTGGCGGCCATTATCTTTTCATCACTTACCAAGTCTTCCCCAGCCAAAAATATTTTTCTGGAAGCTGTTGCGGCATCCACGGCTTTTTTTATTTCTGCAGATGAAACACCCGGCTTCACCATACTAGCCTCCAATGCTACCAGCGAAGCGGCGAATGCAGCAAGCGGTGATCCCAAAATGCCTTCAGATAAATAGGTCCGCATTTTACTATAGGGTGTCCATGCGATATAACTTTTTGAGTATTCGTCCATTAAATTTTCATACGCAGATTTTCCTTTTGCCCATTTCAAAAAATCAATCTCGTATTGTTGTTTCTGTTCATAAGTGCCAAATTTTTTCAATTGTTTTGATTCGCCATCAAAAAATTTCCAATAATTGGCAATGCTCGCATAACTGCTAGCCAGTTTTAATTTTACTGCCGGATCCTTGATCATTTGCGCATGCATTATTTTTAACCTAACATCCCGCAAACCAACCAGCGAAGGGTTTTCAATATCTACTTTTAGCTTAATTCCGAAACTCGTCTCGTAGCGGTTGGTCCCACCTGGGTATCCATAAATCATGGCAAAGTCGCCGTTCTTAGGGCCCTTGATGCTAACGGGTAAATAATGTTTTGGCTGTAATGGTGTATTGTCCTTGCTATAATCTGCCGGTTTGCCATCTTTGGTAGCATACACTCTAAAAATTGAAAAATCGCCTGTATGCCTTGGCCATTCCCAGTTGTCGGTATCGCCGCCAAATTTTCCAACACTTTCCGGAGGCGCGCCCACTAATCGTATATCCCTATACGTTTTATATACATACATAATAAATTGATTCCCCTTAAACATTGGGTAAATCCTTGCGGAGAGGCCATTGTCTTTATCCGCCAATTTATCTGTAATTAGTTTATACACTTCAGCTGTTTTATTCATCCTGTCTGCCCATGATAAACCTTTGAATGCCTCTTCCACTTCCTTTGTTACATCCACAATACGATCTAAAAACTGTACGGTCAATGTGCTCTTGATTTCCTGTTCCTTGCTATAGGCATAAAAACCATCTTTCAGGTAATTGTGATCAATCGAACTGGCGCCGGCAATAGCAGCATAGCCGCAGTGGTGATTGGTAAATATCAATCCCTGGTTACTCACGATTTCTCCGGTACATCCGCCGCCAAAAATCAGAATGGCATCTTTCAATGAAGATTTATTGATGGAATACAATTGCTCTTTGGTTAGCTTCAAGCCCTTCTTCACCATCTCTGCATACACTTGTTCGCCTAGCAACATGGGGAGCCACATCCCTTCATCTGCGCTTGCCTTAAAAAGGGAGCAAATCATTACAATTGAAACAATTAACTTCTTCATAATTTAATTTTTTAGACAGTGAAATTACAGCAAATAGACGAGACCTATTATGATGCAAATACTAATTTTACAATAGCCTGCAAATAAACTACTGAAAACATTGACTATACTGAAAAATAGAGATATCCAAGGCTTTCAGAAATTATTGGCCGTAAACGCGTTGTAAAGAGTAAATTTGCTGCACAACTTCAAACCACTGCATGCCAATTTTTGAATTGAAACTTCCCAAAAGTATCGCAAGGGCATTAAATCTGCCTGTGAGTGATCCTAGGCGGCAGCAAATAAAAGTGCTCAAAAAATTATTGCGCAAAGCAAGGTTTACTCAGTTTGGACAACTCTATAAATTTGATGAGATATTAATGAGCCGGCATCCCGGCAAAAAGTTTCAGCAACTGGTACCCACCTACGATTATAGTAAAATATATTCTCAATGGTGGCATAAGGCCAAGGAGGGTATTCCAGATGTATGCTGGCCGGGCGTAATTCAGTACTTTGCCCTTAGCAGTGGCACTAGTGAAGCATCCAGCAAATTTATTCCCATCACTAAAGACCTTATCCGCAGTAATACGATTACCAGTATTAAACAGATGATCAGTCTGGCCAAATATGAAGATGTGCCTCGGAGTGCGATGGGCAAGGGTTGGTTATTATTGGGCGGAAGTACCCAGTTGCAAAAAGGGCCTACCTATTTTGCAGGTGACCTGAGCGGTATCCAACAAAAAAATATCCCCTTCTGGTTTCAGGGATTAGGATTATATAAACCAGGAAAAAAGATAGCTAAACAAAAAGACTGGGCAAAAAAACTGGAAGAGATTGTTGACAATGCTCCCAATTGGGATATCGGTTTCATTTTAGGTGTGCCTGCTTGGTTGCAGCTGTGCATGGAAAAAATCATTGATCGATACAAACTAAATACGATTCACGACATCTGGCCAAACCTTGCCTTTTATGTGCATGGTGGTGTAGCAATGGAACCTTATAAAAAAGGATTTGAAAAATTGATGGGCAAGCCAATCACCTATATTGAAACCTACTTGGCGAGTGAAGGTTTTCTTGCGTATCAAAATAGACAAGGGGCAGTAGGGATGCACCTTGCATTGAACAATAATATTTTCTTCGAATTTGTTCCCTTTGACGAAATCAATTTTGATCTGGAAGGAAATATGGTGGACAATCCCGAATCATTGATGCTACATGAGATTGAGGAAAATAAGGATTATTCCATTTTAATCAGTACCAATGCAGGAGCCTGGCGCTATGCCATCGGCGATACCGTTCGACTGATAAATAAAGAAGAAAATGAAATTATTATTACCGGTCGTACCAAACATTTTTTGAGTCTGGTAGGTGAGCATTTGAGTGTAGACAATATGAATAAGGCGATTGAAATGGTAAGTGAAGAACTCAATATTTCCATTCCTGAATTTACCGTAGCCGGCGTACCACATGGGCAATTTTTTGCTCACCACTGGTATGTGGCTACCAATGATGCGGTGAACAATGAAACCTTACGGCTTCGAATAGACGAAAAACTAAAAGAACTCAATGATGATTATGAGGTGGAAAGAAAGCATGCGCTAAAGGATGTAATCGTGACGGTTTTATCGGAAGAAATTTTCATGAACTTTATGCAATCGAAGGGCAAGATTGGCGGCCAGCACAAATTTCCAAGGGTGTTAAAAGGCAAGATGCTGGCGGACTGGAATGCATTTTTATCTACTGCTTCAAAAGGATAATTTCCTCGATATATTTTAGTGTGCGAACATTGTACTATATCCTAGTTCAAATTAATGAGGGGGTATGATAGGCGATATGTTGAAAAATAAGGAGCTGATTCGTATCTTTTAATTAAACAATCGAAAGAATAGTCAATGCCTGAAATATGTAGATTTTTTTGGAATTATTATTAGAATATATTTTGGAGATCATAACCCACCCCATTTTCATGCAATTTATCAAGAAGATTCTGCTAAAAATGATATAAATGCTTTAATAATTATTCGAGGAAGTTTGCCTTCTCGAGCTCATGCAATGGTATTAGAATGGGCTTCCTTACACAGGGAGGAATTACTAGAGGATTGGAAACTTGCAATTGAGAAAAAAGAGATTAAGAAGATTGAACCCTTAAAATAAAGTAATCATGAACAAAATAATTGAAATAAAATTGCTCGGTGATTATTTGTTATTCCTAAAATTTAATGATGGGGAGTCCAAAATAATTGACTTTAAACCCCTAATTGGTGAAGGGATTAGCTCCCAACTATTGGATAAAGAGTACTTCAAACAAGTTGCCCTTGACAATGGTGGTGGAATTGAATGGCCCAATGGTATGGATTTTTGTCCAAATTTTCTGAAAGAATATGTTTCTGCTAATGGAATTATAAATGAATCTCACATCGCCTAACATTCGGTTTAAGTTATAAGGCGCTAACCCAAATCCAATCATCAGCAAATCGCTACTCAACTTCCGTTGTAGTCGGAAGAAATTCTAAACATCTTTTTTTTAACTTCAACTTTTTCTAGCGGTTGTGGTCGGACCATCCTTGAATTCCCCTACAACTTACATCGGCGAAAGGAAGGTTTTTAAGATCCCGGTGACTCACCGGGGGGAGTGACTCACCGGGGGGAGTGACTCACCGGGGGGAGTGACTCACCGGGGGGAGTGACTC